>NZ_PJAP01000525.1:0-5541 GCF_002836795.1 Shewanella sp. 11B5
AAGACCAAGTGGCGCAGTTTGAAGGGCAACTGACAACACCTTACCACCCTACTTTGGCGGTTATTGCAGATATTGTTAACCACAATCAAAAGTTGACCATCAATAAGCTCAATTTACAATCAATCGCGGGCAACCTAGATCTAACTGGGCAGCTATCATATAAAGATGACATAACCTGGCAAGCCAATGTGCTTACCAACGACATTCAGTTGCAATATATTGATTATATTAATCAGCAAAATCCGATCAAAAGTAAATTCAGTGGCCATTTTAATAGCACGGGCAGCATTGCCGATAAGCAATGGCAAGTGGCCATTCAAGACGCCAATTTAACCGGTCGTTTAAATGGTTACCCGCTGAACCTACAAGGCGAGATTTCATTAAATCAAGATTTTGCGATAAACGCGACAAACCTGCAGGCCAATGCCCTTGGCGCTCAATTAATCATTAATGGTCAAGCCGACAAAACATGGGACATCGATGCCGAGCTTAGCGTTCCTGATGTCAGTCAGTGGCTAAAAGGCGGCCGCGGTAATATTTTTGCGAAAGTTGATGTTACGGGTAATAGTGCCGACCCAATTGTGGATATTAATGCGCAAATCAGTCAATTCAGTTACCAAGGAAGTAAAATTGACAGCCTTGACTTGCTGGCGAATTATCGACCTTATACACAGCATCAATATCGAATAGAACTGCGTAATAACAATCTTGTATGGGACAGCTATAAGCTGACAGATATAGCATTCGTCAGTGAAGGCAATCAACATCAACAACAAAGCAAACTCAATACTCAAGGTGATGTGGTCATCAATACTCAAATGAGCAGTAGTAGTAATATTGATAAACAACAGTTCAATGCCACATTAACAGAATTCAATATCAGTAATGCTCTTGGACAATGGCAACAAGATAAACACATAACCGCAAGCTGGGATCAACTCAATAATCGTGGCAGTGTGAGCCGTTTTTGCTTAGTGCATCCACACAATAAATTGTGCCTAATCAATGATGTTAATTTAGGTCACACTGGCCAGGCTAATATTACTTTTACCGGTAATCCCGGCAAAACATTGGCACCTGTGTTGTCTAAAAAAATCACCTGGAGCGGTGAAGCAGCGCTAACAACTCAAGTTAATTGGGCTAAAGGTAAAAAGCCTACTGCAAATGTTCAGTTTACGCTTTTACCGGGAAATATTAAGCTAAGTCGAGCCAAAAACAACACTATCAGCATCGACTACCAGCAGTTACTATTTCAAGCATCGCTTGATGAAAAACAAATTAATAGTTCATTGAGTTTTGATTCGTCCGGCATAGCAAGTTGGCAAAGTCAGCTGAGTGTCAACATCACGCCCGATCGCACCTTACTAGGTACGATTAATGTTAATGAGCTTAATCTGGCGCCTTTTGGAGAGTTCTTCCCAAGGTTAGAAACCTTAGAAGGCATGTTGTCCAGTCGATTAAATTTATCCGGCACTCTTATGGACCCGAGTGTCTCGGGTAATATCAAACTCAGTGACGGTGCGTTTGCCTTATCCACTAACCCAACATTAATCGATAAACTGTACTTGTCACTGGCTCTAGAAGGCCAACAAGGACAACTCAATGGCCAATGGCATATGGGTGACGGACAAGTGAGTACGACAGGAACCCTCGCTTGGCCACAAGGAAAGTTTAGTGGTGACATTGATGTCAAAGGTGAAAATTTAGCAGTAATTCAACCGCCAATGGCAATATTAAATGTCTCTCCAGATATTAATATGACCTTTGATGAGCAACTGTTTGCGATAAAAGGCAAAGTTGACGTGCCATCAGGACAAATAAAAATTACACAGTTAGCAGAAGGAGGCGTTGCGGTATCGAACGATGTGGTATTTAACGATTCAGTGTCTGAACAAACCGTTAAAACCAGTCCTTATGCCGTTACAGCCGATTTAAATATCAGTGTAGGTAAACGTCTTACTATTGATGGTATGGGTCTTAAAGGAAGGCTAGAAGGCGATCTGATACTAAAACAACAAGCTTTTAAGCCGCCCATGTTATTTGGTGATATTAAAGTCAACAAAGGGACTTATAAGTTTATGGGACAAACCTTAAGTATTAACACTGGTGAAGTCCAATTTATTGGCCCGACAGAATTGCCAAACCTAAATATAGAAGCGACTAGAGACATTAAAGAGAGTGATATCACCGCCGGTGTTCGAGTCACGGGTACCCCAATGCGTCCAGTGGTTACCTTATTCTCTAATCCAGCAAAAGAGCAAGCTGAGGTGCTTTCTTATATTTTGACGGGTAAAGGCTTTACCAGTACAACCAACCAACAAAGTAACTCACTAATGATGGGCGCCGCCCTCAGTTTAGGCTCACAATTTGATGGTGGAGCAATGAATAGCATTGGCAGTACTGCAACGGGTCTAATTGAAAAGTTTGGATTTTCGAATGTACAACTTGATACTAATGATGACGGTAAAGTGGCCGTAAGTGGGTATATAGGTGAAGACTTAATGATTAAATATGGCGTGGGAGTATTTAACCCCGGTTATGAAATGACTGTGCGATATTATTTGTTTTCACAATTATATTTAGAAAGCGTGTCGAGCACCTTAAGTCAATCACTTGATATCTACTATAGCTTCGAAATCGATTAGCATTTGGCATTTGGCATTTGGCATTTGGCATTTGGCATTTGGCATTTGGCATTTGGCATTTGGCATTTGGCATTATAAGAATAAATTTATTGATAAAAATCACCCATAAAAAAAGCGCCCTAAGGCGCTTTTTTTTCACATTTGCGATTAAGCAAACATGAAGTCAATGTGTTCAACCAATTGCTTGAATGCGTGACGTTGGATAGCTTTTACACGAACTTTAACTTCTTTACCTTCAATAGAAACGGTTAAGTCAGTTGTGTAAAAGTCATCATTTAACTGGATGTTAATGATGTCTTTGTGTTCAAACTTGATTGACACAGGCTCTTTACCTGGACCATAAATTACTGCAGGAACTTTACCGGCATGACGTAGGCGGCGGCTCGAACCTTTCCCGATTTCTGTGCGGGTTACTGCGTTGATTGTGTAAGACATTAGTCACTCACTTAATAATTAATAAAGTATGAAGGCGTCATCATTTTCGACCAACGATGACTCAAATAAAGCGCGCGGATATTACCACAGCCATTATCAACCCACAAGAAGATATACCAATCCTATTAAATATGTGATCTTTCAGCGGGAGTTCAAAGTGCTGTAGGCAAGGCCGATGATTGAAACGAATAGTGAGGCTCGGTAACAAGCTCCTGCGTTATTCTGCCATCAACATCTGACCGCCATGGATGGTGGGAATATTTTATTTTTTATGGAAAAAATAGATCATGGCGTAGTATTTTGAAAGCATCTAACGAAGCATAAAGTACTTTGAAACCCACCGGAATGGAATCTCTCAGGTATTCCACTTCTGTGTTGCATCGATTTAAAAGGGAACAACCATTTCTACATCAATGCGCCTTGAATTGAAAAACCTGAGAGACTCTGAACTGACTAGATAGTAATGAGATTGGTATTAATTAACCCCAACGCCTCACAGGCCCACAATCAATATGCACAAACCCATCTCGAGGATAAAATCCTACACCACCCAACTTAAGCGACTCAGCAGCATCGCGTAAGTGCTTAGTTTTCACTCCGGGTAAGGCAATATCCATCGCCATCCCTTTCATGTGATAACTTTTCTTGGCTACACCGTTGCTGCGAGAAGCGAGCATTTGATTTGTTTTAGGTGAACGATAAGCTGAAATAACATGGATTTCATCTTGATTATCTAATGTAGCCTGTAATTTATACAAATATTCAAATAATCTTTTATCAATCGGTGCGGCTACATTCTGGCGATGATCACGTAATACTTGATTAAACTCAGTCAATGTTTCCGATTGATATTGACCATCAACCCAAAAACTTCCCTGGCTTCTCTCACCGGTGTGCAAGTTATAAAAACGTAAATCTTTAACACCAATAGTAGAACGACTTGCTTGCGCGGTATTAGGTAACATAGTTACCACTGCGGCACCGCTTAATCCTAATAATAACTGCCGACGAGTTAGGCACTCTATTGTCATTTATACACCACTTAAATTATCTAAATTACGATACTTATCGACTTTAAAAGCACGATTTCATCTTCACAACGTCTTTATTTTGTTGTTGCTTTTTTATCCAACTGGCGAATAAATTAACCATTAATGCTGATAAATGCAAGTCTGCCCATGTTGAGCTGAGCAACAAATACGCTAATCTCTATAAGAGTGTGATATAGCTCAAGTGCTTAGGGCAAAGTAAAACGTCATTAACTTTGTTTCATCAATTAAGTTTATTGCACAATATCGTTATTGATGGCTTTATGGCTTAATAACTTCATCGACTCTGCAGGGGTTAATTGATAAATGTCATCTCGGTACTGCGCAACATGTTGTTCATCCACCCAAGCGCGCCAATACACCATGTGCACAGGTAAAGATGACGATAAGGCAAACCATTGAGTTTGAGTGTGATTAGACTGCAAAAGGGCCCAAGTACGCTTGTCGATAACCAAATGGTTAGCAAACCAATCGGCTAACTGTTGCACCTTTTCAATTCGTACACAGCCTGATGATATATCCCGCTCCACATGTGCGAACATTTCGGGGGTTGGCGTATCATGCAAATACACGCTCTGGTCATTGTTAAAATGAAATTTATAGCGGCCTAATGCATTACCGCTACCGGGGCGCTGAACCACTCTATAAGGGAACTTACCTGTTGCAGCCTGTTGCCATTGTTGAGGTGTTTTATCAACACGATGACCTTCATAATCAAACACATCAAAATGTCTATCGGCAAAGTAAGCCCCATTTGACCTAACTTGCGGTAAAATATCCTTACGTAAAAGTTGTCGAGGTACCGTCCATGTGGGATTGATAACTATATTGGAAATTTGTCCCGTCATCACCGGCGTCTGTCGATATGGCTTACCTACAATCACTTTAGACGCTAACACAACTTGATTTTGGTCCACTAGCACCATTTGAAAAGCGGGAATATTAATCAACAAATAAGGTTGAGGCAGCTGACTCAAATAGACCGTTTTTTCTACGAAACTTTTTGCTAATAAAGAGGCTCGTTGTTGTGGTGTTTGATTTAACCAGAATAAGGTTTTAGGGCCAATAACGGCATCAGTCTTTAACCCATGCCGAGACTGAAAGCGTTTAACGCTTTGCACCAAAGCTGGTTGATAATCTATTTCGTCCGCAAGGTATTCGTATGCATCACCCAATAACCACAAACGTTGATTAATTTGCTTAATACTGGGATGACGGTCTCCAGGGCGTAACAGCCCTTCAAGCGTGATGGCTGGCCAATCTTGCGTTTGTGATAACCACATTAACTTACGCAGATCGTTTATCACCCCCAGGTAATCATCCACGCTAGGCTCCAGTGCAATATTTTTGTCACGTAGCGAAGTGGTGTTATCCATTGAGTCAAATGGCAGAGAAACTTGTTTATTATGCCA
>NZ_PJAP01000526.1:0-5532 GCF_002836795.1 Shewanella sp. 11B5
CGTGAGATTTTAGTAATTGCAGCACAAAATCCATGGTTTTATGGCAATTAGGTTGTTCAACTAAAATCAACTTATCACGGTTATACATAGGTAAAACCTCTAACCAACGCTGACTCACCCAAGCGGCATCTTCTAAATGAGTTTGTGAATACAATTCCAGTAAATCTGGATTCACTTGATAAAATTGTTCAAGTGCGGCGCTGATAATTTCAAACTCACCCGCAATGGGCTCATTGCACCAATTAGGGCAAGGGAGTGCACGAGCAATCCAACAACCATCTCGTTTTTGAGCCGCAGATAAAATTTTAAGACGCTGCAAGCCTTCAATAACAATGCTTAAAGAACCATCCTCTAACTGATTGAAATCAATAATATTGCATTGGGTTGCTGTAATATAACAAGGCAGTTCGCTATTCACTTTCAATGGCGCAAAAGCTAAACCATAGTGGCCTTTTAGTACATCGGCAACCATGGCTAAATCACTCGGTGACACGACTCTAATTTCAAGTCGTCCACCGGGTAATAGCACAGCATCTTGAATCAGTAATGCTACTTCTTTTGTTTGCATAACAGCCTCCTACACCATAGGTGAAGTTACTGAACCAAAGTCAAATCAATGAAACAAGTGTAGCAGTGGTTAATTATTCAACAACTTAAGTAGCCTAATATAATGCTTACTACCGACATAACCACCCGTTTTCGCTACGCCCTACTCCAATAGACCTTGTTTAATACGACTATCTTTCAAAAAAAGTACAAAAAACATTCAACTTATTGGATCTTATAAACGCTCAATACGATCCATAATAGTGCCAGAAGCAACAATTTCAGCAAACTCGTCAGCTAATACCTGGCTTTGCTGCACGCTTTGCTGCCAATAGGTAATCCGACTTTTAGTATCTAAATTTTTAAAGTCTTCACGGTCAGGAATTTTACTAAACGGTAAGCTTGCAATAAATTGCTTACTCGGCGCTAAAATTAAACCATTGTGATAATTCGCTTTCGCTTTACGCCACAATAAGGATTTATCAAACCAGCCTGGGCTCATGTACGGGTAAAAGTGTGGATACAAACTCAAGCCTGTAGCGGCAGGCAATGGCATATCAAAATGATAATCGGTTATGCCACCATCGTAATAATGACCCTTAGGCGAGCCTTGCAGATCTTTTACCGGATCAAGTAGTAACGGGATCGATCCTGTCGCTAGCAATCCATGGCGGATATTGTCTTGAGTTAACTCGACATGTTTTGTGGGCAAATCTTTCAAACGTCTAAAAGGTGATGCGGCGTCTTTATGGCTTAAAATAACCCGTTCAAAGTGCCAGCCTAAGCTTTTACGATTGACCACATTACTTACTGCAGCCATCGACAGTCCCATCATTAAGCCAAATTTGGCATGAATGCGATTTAAATGACGGGCACGACAAGCCACCATATGATGACGAATTAACGGATTAGCAATAATATCAGCACCTTGCTGCTCACCTAAAATGCCATCAACAATTTGTAATACTTGGGCACTGACTTGTTCACGAGTCGGCTTTTTTTCGTAGTTCTGATGAATATAAAAATGCTCTAAACGTTCATAAGCCGCTAATGGGTCTTGTTGCGCCATACAAGCTAAACGCCACGCACCCGACGACGCGCCCATGGTATAAAGGGGATCTTCGCGCCCCTGAAAAAACTCACTAAATAAATATTTATCTAAGCCAGCTATCGCCAACCACTTAGGTCCGCCTGATGCTGCAAAGAGCTGAGTAAACAATGATTGATCTAAGCCATTCGCTTCTAGTTGTTCGTAAGCAGTTGGTCCAGCAAGTAAACGTAATGCAGGCAATGTACAATCCTTCTTATATTTGTAATGCTGTTATCTTTGTAAAACTGTATGCTTTAGCGCTAATACGCTAGCATATTTTTGTGGTTCATATCTTACGGAATTTTTATGATTGTTGATACTTTAGCAAATCGTCACCTATACACTCAACTTAGCCCGAGATTAGCCAAAGCATTAGCCCATCTCGCGGACACAGACTTTAGCCAGCTTGAAGTGGGCAATTATCCGCTTGAAGGCAAAGATATTTTCGTTATCGTTAATGACTATGAAACTAAGCCTAAAGAAATCGAACCCTTTGAAGTTCATCAACAGTATATTGATGTGCAGTATGTGGTTAGCGGGGAAGAAGAATTTGGCTATTTACCGTTAGCCAATCAAACACCTTCTAAGCCTTATTTTGACAAGCATGACTATGCTGAATACGACTATGAATCTAACAAAGATGATGCGGCGTTTATTCCGCTAAAAGCGGGCATGTTTGCACTATTTTTCCCTGGCGACATCCATATGCCAGGCACCAGCCCAACACCACAAAAAGTTCGCAAAGTGGTGATAAAAGTACGGGTATAACGATATGGCCTTAACAAATGATGAATACTCAGTCCTACTGCTGAATTATTAGCAAAAAATCGCTATTTGAGAGAAGTCTGCTAAAGTTAATTCCAGTACAAGAAGCACCTCGACAGAGCACTTGAGATAGTCTCAATAGAATACTGAAAAGAGACTTCGATAACGTTGTTATCCCAAGCTAAAGACAAATATACACCTACCCTGAGTAAAATATAAAAAGCCCCGAGACTCTCCGCTCGGGGCCTTTTTTTGTCAATTAAACACGCATATCATTATGGATAACACTCATATGGTAAGTTGAACCGTTGAAGTGGTATTTTTTAATGCGATGAAGATCAATACTTGTTAAAATCAGGGCAACTTTATAGGAGAGTCTTTCAATGGCAATGTATGTAGTGGGTCACAAGATCCCTGATTCAGATTCAATTTGTGGTGCTATAGCATTAGCATATTTAAAAAACCAAATCGATGAACCGGCAATTGCAGCCCGTTTAGGCGAGTTATCACCAGAAACCGCATTTATTTTAGAAAAATTTGGTTTTGAAGCACCAGAATACAAAACCAGTTACGCTGGTGAAGAAGTCTATATTGTTGACCATTCAGAAATTACTCAAGCACCAGATGATATCGCTCAAGCGACTATCGTCGGTATTGTCGACCATCACAAATTAGGCGACCTAACCACTTCTACTCCGCTAGAATGTTGGATCCGTCCAGTTGGTTGCAGCAACACCGTCATCAAAATGATGTATGATTTCTACCAAGTAGAAATTCCAGCAAACATTGCAGGTATCATGATGTGCGCCATTTTAAGTGACACCGTTATTTTCAAATCGCCAACCTGTACCACTGCCGATATCCGTTGCGTTGAAGCGTTAGCTAAAATCGCCGGTATAGAAGACTTTAAAGAACTCGGCATGGATATGTTTAAAGTGAAATCAGCAGTTGAAGGCACACCAGCACGTGACCTTGTTATGCGTGACTTTAAAGACTTCAACATGAACGGTAACCTAGTGGGTATTGGCCAATTAGAAGTTATCGATTTGTCTGTATTTGACGATATCAAAGCTGACTTAGAAGCTGATATTGCTAAATTGAAAGTTGAAGGCAATCGTCACAGCGTATTATTGCTGCTAACCGATATCATGAAAGAAGGTTCAGAAATGTTAGTTGTTTCTGATTCAGCAGACTTAACTGAGCGCGCTTACGGTAAACCTACCGTTGATGGCCGCGTGTGGTTAGACGGCGTATTAAGCCGTAAGAAACAAGTTGTACCTGCACTGCAAGATGCATTTGCAAAGTAATACTCTGCATGCAACTTAAAGAAAAAGCTGAATCAATTGATTCAGCTTTTTTTATGCTTCAGCGCCTATCTATTATGTCGATTAACTAACTTGGTATATCACAGCCCCATAGCTCAATGGAGGGCTGCTCAGTGGTAGGCTCACCCACCCAATAACTCATAGAATGGCATTGTTGCCCAGCCTGAGTCGATGACACACATAACTGATAATCGCCTGCTTCTGGAGTGCGGCCCAACTTTAGCATTGGCAAAATAGGCAAATGCGGTTTGTAGTGCCAACTGCCATCTTTTAACACTGCATCGGCAGGGATCTCCATTCCTGCGCCACTGCCTTTTACCCTTGCTTGTTCTAAAATAAAACCTTCATTAGTTAATCGATAATCTTCGGCCCAACGAATTTTCTCAATAGTGTGAGTCCAAGACAATGTCATCTGTTCAGCAGGCACTTGAGCCCATATTGTGCCTGCTAAACCCAAACATAGCCCTAGCATTATTCGCCCTGCGCTAAACGTTTTAGCTTACGTGCACGCCATACGTGGTGCAAAATAAACACCAGTGCCAAACCAAAGCCTAACTCATCACTCAGCGGTGTCGCCATAATTAAACTGCCACCAGCAATAAAGCCTAAAACACGTTCCCACCAATAAAGGTTTTGTAATAAGTAGCCGGTAAATATTACGCCCCAAATCCCTATAGCCACCGTCGCTTTAAGGACCACATAAATCGTTTCTAACGCACCACCACTTTGGAGCATTAACGCAGGATCGTACACCGCCATAAACGGAATAATAAACCCAGCAATGGCAATGCGAATGGCCCATAAACTGATTTTTAAGCCTTTCTCTTTGGCGATTGGCGCCGCGGCGAAACACGCCAGAGCAACGGGTGGTGTAAGGTCTGCCATAATGCCAAAATAAAACACAAACATGTGCGACACAATTAACGGTACGCCTAAATCCAGTAACGCTGGCGCGGCAATTGAGCTGGTAATAATGTAATTAGGAATTGTCGGGATCCCCATACCTAATACCAAACACGTCACCATCGTCAGCACTAAAGACAAGAATAAGTTATCTTGGCCGACAGCCAGAATATAGCCGGCAAACGTTGAAGCAATACCGGTTAGTGACACTACACCAATAATCACGCCCACTAGCGCACAAGCAATACCTACAGGTACTGCATGTCGCGCACCTTCAACTAACGCATGCACACATAATGTTAGGGTTTCTTTGCCACCTTTAACAAACCAACAAATCACCACCAGCATAGCGATAACGCCAAACATCACCCCTATACCCAACTGGAAAAAGCCTGCACATAACACCCCTAGCGCTATCCAAAAAGCAAACCGCATAGCAGCTGATGATAGATTGAGAATAATGGCCGAACCTAAAATCACAATCGCAGTGAGTGCTAAGCCAACCATGCCAGAAAACAGCGGTGTACGACCTGAAAACAGTAAGCCAATCAAAATAAATAGTGGGATTAATAAGTACCAACGCAACTTAATAGCCGCCCACGGATCCGGACATTGGTCTTTGGGTAAGCCAGATAAATTGGCGCGTTTAGCTTCTAAATGCACCATCCAGAACACCGAACAAAAATACAATACTGCGGGGATCATCGCCGCTTTAGCAATTTCAATAAATTGCACATTAATAGTTTCTGCCATAATAAAGGCCACGGCGCCCATAATCGGCGGCATAATTTGGCTGCCCATACTGGATGTGGCTTCTACCCCACCCGCAAAAGCAGACCGATAACCAAAGCGCTTCATTAACGGAATCGTAAACTGGCCAGTGGTGACCACATTGGCAACTCC
>NZ_PJAP01000527.1:0-5505 GCF_002836795.1 Shewanella sp. 11B5
AAGCGGGTCGTAGCGGTATTACTCACTCGGCACAGTTTGAAGAAATGCAATTACGTAGCAAAGTTTGGGGCGACATTAAAATGAACCCAGCTGATCATATCGATCGTAAAGCACTTCGCTTTATGGGCGATGCTGCTGCATATGCTTACATTGCTATGCAGGAAGCGATTGCTGACGCTAACCTAACAGAAGAGCAGTATTCTAATTTCCGTGTCGGTTTGATTGCTGGTACGGGTGGCGCTTCTTCAAAAAACCAAGTTCAGGCAGCTGATACACTTCGTGAAAAAGGTGTTAAGCGCGTAGGCCCTTATATTGTGCCTCGTATTATGTCTAGTACTGCAAGTGCTTGCTTGGCGACACCATTTAAAATTAAAGGTACGAGCTATTCAATCAGTTCAGCTTGTGCCACTTCTGCTCATTGTATTGGCCATGCTGTTGAACTTATCCAAATGGGTAAGCAAGATATGGTATTTGCTGGTGGTGCTGAAGAAGTTGATTGGACACTCACCATGGGCTTTGATGCTATGGGAGCACTATCGACTAAGTACAATGACACGCCTGAAAAAGCGTCACGTACATATGATGCAGATCGTGATGGTTTTGTTATTTCTGGCGGCGGCGGAATTGTTGTTGTTGAAGAATTAGAACATGCCTTAGCACGTGGCGCGAAGATTTATGCTGAGATTGTTGGTTACGGTGCCACATCTGACGGCTACGACATGGTTGCTCCGTCTGGTGAAGGTGCTGTGCGTTGTATGCAGATGGCACTTGCAGATGTAGACACGCCAGTTGATTACATCAACACTCATGGTACTTCTACTCCTGTAGGCGACATGCGTGAACTTGAAGCATTACGTGAAGTGTTTGGCGATAACATGCCTCCAATCGCATCGACTAAATCAATGACAGGTCATGCTTTAGGTGCAGCGGGCGTTCATGAAGCGATTTACAGCTTAATTATGATGGAAGACAGTTTTATTGCTCCAAGCATTAACATTGACAACCTAGATGAAAAAGCAGCTGGCATGCCAGTCGTTCGTCAAATGCGTGAAGCTGAATTGAACACCATTATGAGCAACAGTTTTGGTTTTGGTGGCACTAACGCAACGTTAGTCATGCGTAAATTTAAAGCATAAAACGTTATTAGTGGGTTAACCCGCGAATGATTTCAAAGCCAGCATCGGAAACGATACTGGCTTTTTTGTTGCCTTTTAAACAAGTGGCTAGAGAAAAATCGGTGACAGGCGATTACAAGCAAACGCTGCGCTTATGGAAAGGCTAAATGCCTAGATGCTAGTTCGCTTCGCGGCTAGAAGCTATAAAAGCGAAAGCGATTTAAGCGTATATCGGAGTTATTTGTCGGTTGTTTCTGATGTTAACTGCTTAGCTTTTATAGCCGCGAAGCGAACTAGCAGGACGAAGTCCGCTCTAGCATCTAGGTTTAGTCAGCGATAACAATCAGCGCTATTTGCCATGACGGACTAGGTGAATTTGGTATAAGATACGGGTTATAAAAAATCGCGATGTGATGTCGTTAAACTCGCAGTGAATAAGATACCCAAATGAAAATAATTGCCGATGAAAACATGCCTTATGTTGATGCCTTGTTTGGCTATTTAGGCAAGATTGAATATGTAAATGGCCGAACCTTGACGCCTAAACAAGTCGAAGATGCCGACGTGTTATTGGTGCGTTCGGTGACGAAAGTGAATGCAGAGTTAATTAAAAATGCACATAAACTGAAATTTGTGGGTAGTGCGACGATTGGTACCGATCATGTAGATGTTGATTATCTTTCGTTGCGCAATATTTATTTTACTAATGCTCCTGGGTGTAATGCGACGGCCGTGGGTGAGTACGCATTTATTGCCATGCTGGAGTTAGCGCAACGTTTCGGAGAGTCTTTAGCCGGTAAAGTTGTGGGGATTGTCGGGGCTGGTAATACCGGCACTGCAGCCGCGAAGTGTATGCAAGCTTATGGGCTAAAAGTATTGTTGTGCGATCCCATTAAAGCATTGCAAGGTGATACTCGTGAGTTTGTGTCACTAGACACTATTATTGAGCAAGCCGATATAATCAGTCTGCATGTGCCTATCACCAAAGACGGTGAGCATAAAACCTGGTACTTATTTGATGAAGCCCGACTGAATAAGTTAAAACCCAATACCTGGTTACTAAATTGCTGTCGAGGAGAGGTGATTGATAACCGAGCGTTGATCAAATTTAAACAGCAGCGCGATGACGTAAAGCTGGTACTTGATGTGTGGGAAGGTGAGCCTAACCCAATGGCCGAATTAGTCGCCTTGGCAGAGTTTGCTACGCCGCATATTGCTGGTTATAGCCTTGAAGGCAAAGCCCGCGGAACGTTTATGTTGTATCAAAAATGGTGTGAATTACTCGATTTTCCGGTAAAAAAATCATTGGAGAGTTTATTACCGACATTTCAATTTAATCAAATTGTCAGTCAAAGTGATTTAACCGAAAGCCAATTGCTGAAATTGTCGCGTTTAGTTTATGATTTACGTGACGACGACGTTAACTTTAGAGGGTGTTTCTCAACAGCTACAGGTTTTGATTTAATGCGTAAAAAGCACACTTATCGTCGTGAATATAGTGCAATCTCGTTAACCCAATCTATGGACTATTTATCTGATGGTAAGATAGACCCATCGATGTTGAGTGCTTTAGGCTTTAATTAATTAGTGTCATTATATAAGGCCAATATAGCCAATAGAAGGCAGATTGAGCCTAAAAAACAGTAATTTTAGCCAGTTGAGAAAAAATCACTTCAAAGTCGGCTTTTTTAGTACATTAACCCTAGTAAAGCACAACTAAACTAAGGTAGATTGATTGTTCAAACTGGATAATATGGAGTCGAGCGTTAATTATGTCTCAGGAATTTAATGTAGTCGTTTTAGGTGCATCGGGCGCAGTGGGTCAAACAATGATTGAGATCCTCGAGCAGCGTAATTTTCCGGTTGCTAAGTTGTTTCCATTAGCGAGCAGTCGCAGTGCTGGCGAAACGGTCAGTTTTCACGGTAAACAAGTTGAAATTCTTGACGTAGAAACGTTTGATTGGACCCAAGCACAAATTGGCTTCTTTTCTGCTGGTGGCGATGTGTCTGCTAAATGGGCGCCGATTGCGGGTGACGCGGGTTGTGTTGTTATCGATAACACTTCACATTTTCGTTACGACGTAGATGTGCCACTGGTGATACCAGAAGTTAACCCAGAAGCCATTGCTGATTTCCGCAATCGCAATATCATCGCTAATCCTAATTGTTCAACGATTCAGATGTTAGTGGCTCTTAAGCCTATTTATGATGCTTTTGGTATTTCACGTATTAACGTGGCGACGTATCAGTCAGTGTCTGGAACAGGTAAAAAGGCGATTGATGAGCTAGCTGGTCAAAGTGCTAAATTATTGCAAGGTTTACCGTCAGAGCCGACAGTTTATCCAAAGCAAATTGCCTTTAACGTATTGCCTCAAATTGATGTGTTTATGGAAAATGGCTACACCAAAGAAGAAATGAAAATGGTGTGGGAAACGCAGAAAATTTTTGGTGATGACGAAATTGTTGTTAATCCAACGGCTGTGCGTGTGCCTGTTTTTTATGGTCACTCTGAGGCTATTCATATTGAAACTCGTCAACCTGTTGATGCAGAAGATGTTAAAGCTGTTTTACGTGATGCACCAGGCGTAGAATTGTTTGATGATGATAGCGAATATCCAACAGCGGTAACTGAAGCTGCAGGTAATGATCCTGTTTATGTTGGTCGCGTTCGTAAAGATATTTCACACTCTCACGGTATAAATTTATGGGTTACTGCCGATAACATTCGTAAGGGTGCTGCATTAAACAGCGTACAAATTGCCGAGATTTTGATTAGAGATTACTATTAATTACGCTTTAACAATGTGTAATGACTTAATCAACAACGCGATTTAGTTTAAAAAGCCTGCAATGCGCAGGCTTTTTCCGTTTTACTGAGCCCAATAGTAGCAGGTGCGGTGAATCTAGTTTATAGTCGTAAACATATCATTTTTAACATCAATAGCATTGAAAACGCCTGCAAAATTGGCTCACGATTGATGTGACTAGATACAGTTAACGACCATAATATTAACGATAAAAATTGCCTAAAGCCTGTTGCCAAGCCGGTAACTCAATAGCGCTAAAAGGGAAGGATGGGATGACTTTGCGTACTTCATATATTGTGGGTTTGATTGCCTGCACAGCCGTTGGCTTAACCAGTGTACAAATTATTGAGTCTGCGCATGCAGAAACGCTCAAAATTACTGGCCCCAATGGTGAGGTTAAACAACAAGCGAAACGCCAATATGGTCCAACAACATCAAGAGATACGTTTTGGAGTATTGCGCAAAAAGTCAGACCCAGCGATAAGGTCAGTGTTTACCAAGTGATGGCAGCGTTGTTTGACGCTAATCCACATGCTTTTAGTGGTAATAATTACAATACATTAGAGCGAGGGATGATATTACTTGTTCCTTCTGTTGATGTAATAGCCGCTATTCCCAATGATGTCGCTAAACGCCGTGCAGAACAAGATGACCGCCGTGCTAGCAGACAAACACAGCCTCGTCCCGTCATTAATAATAAACCTATTCAATCTCCTATAGTCGAAACGCCTAAAAAGCCTACCGTTTCAAAACCACTGCAAATAGTGCAGCAAACACCTGCTGTAGAAGTACAAACCAAAGCGATTACAGAGGCCAATGCCGTTGTCGTAAATGACCTCAATAGCACCTTAGATAAAGCCAATGCAAAAACCTTGATGCTGACCGATGAGCTTGCGCGTGCACAAGATGAATTAATGGTCAGCAACAATGACAATCAAGTGTTGAAAAACAAAATTGAACAAATGTCATTAAACATTTCCTCGCTTGAAGAAGATCTACAACTATTACGCGAGAAATATGAAGGCTTAAGTTTAGAAAATAAAAAACTTGTAGATCAAACTGAAAATGTGGAACCCGTTGTAGAAGAACCCACTGACTTTTGGCGCAGCCTAATGGATAACACCATTTTGTTGATCATTGCCGCATCGATTCCTCTGTTAATTATATTCGGACTTATTTTCTGGTTACTTAGTCGCCGTAATAAAAAAAATCAGCAGTCTGAAGTAAAAACAGCAACCCAGTCTGAACAAGAGTCTGCAGCTGCAACAGACCGCGATGACTTAGATGACTCTGATGATATTGTGGTCCATTTAGATTCAAACGATGAAGAGTCAATTGATGATTTATTGGATTTAGACAGCGTAGATTTACAGCCTGAAATCCAAATGGAAGGTGATGCCGAAATGGATATGGCATCAGATATGTTTGTTAGTGAAACAGAAACAGAAATAGAAGATGAGGAAGGGACCTCATTAGATGATTTATGGGCAGAGGCGATGGAAGATCAAGATTCTGATCTTGAACCTCTTGAAGATGACGATGATCTCGACAGTCTACTGGCTGGATTAGATGACAAGCCTGCT
>NZ_PJAP01000528.1:0-5504 GCF_002836795.1 Shewanella sp. 11B5
ATTTCTTTATCAGTTATTGATAAACTACCAATCCCTACGATGAAAAATTGTAAATGAATAAACAAAAAAAATAGCCCACAAAAATGCGGGCTATTCTTATTCGGTGGTTGAAATAAAACCACATATAACAAATCTTACAATCTGCTATGCAGCTTTTACATCCTCTTCTTCTGAATGTCTGATCAGATAATCAAATGCACCCAGTGATGCTGTTGCGCCGCTGCCCATAGCGATAATAATTTGCTTAAACGGGGTATTGGTTACATCACCTGCGGCGAATACCCCTGGAATTGAGGTTTGACCACGCTCATCGACAATAATCTCGCCACGAGGTGTCATATCAACCACACCTTTTAACCATTCAGTATTGGGCACTAAACCAATTTGCACAAAGATACCGGCTAAGGTAACGGTATTGCTTTCACCTGTTGCACGATCGGTGTAGATCAAACTGGTTACGCGGGTACCATCACCTTTTACTTCTGTGGTCATCGCTTGGGTAATAATCGTGATGTTACCCATTGATTTAGCTTTGCGCTGTAGCACTTCATCGGCACGTAACTTACTGTCAAACTCAAGTACAGTGACGTGTTCAACGATATTGGCTAAATCGATAGCCGCTTCAATTCCTGAGTTGCCACCACCGATAACCGCAACACGTTTACCTTTAAACAATGGGCCGTCACAGTGTGGACAATACGCTACACCTTTATTACGGTATTCTTGCTCACCTGGGACGTTCATTTCTCTCCAACGTGCACCCGTTGCCAAGATTATCGTTTTACTGCTTAGGGTTGCGCCACTTTCTAGGGTCACATCAAACAGGCCATTTTTAGCTAAACTCAACGCACGTTGGTTTTGCATAATGTCGACGTCATAATCTTTAACGTGGGCTTCAAGGTTAGCAACTAGTTTAGGACCTTCAGTTTTAGACACTGAAATAAAGTTCTCAATACCTACTGTTTCGGCGACTTGTCCGCCAAATTTATCGGCAACAATACCGGTGTTTAAGCCTTTACGAGCAGAATAAATTGCCGCGGCTGCACCTGCCGGGCCGCCGCCAACCACTAACATATCAAAAACTGATTTTTGGTTTAATTGTTCGGCTTGTCTGCCCGCAGCATTTTTATCTAATTTATTCAGTACTTCAACAACGCTAATGGCACCGACAGAGAAGGCTTCGCCGTTTAAAAATACTGATGGAACTGACATGATATTACGATCGCTGACTTCCTGTTGGAAAAGCGCACCGTCAATCATCACGTTAGTAATATTTGGGTTAATTGCCGCCATCATATTCAGTGCTTGGATCACTTCTGGACAGGTTTGGCAACTTAACGAAATATAGGTTTCAAAATGGAATTCACCAGGTAGCTGACGGATTTGTTCAATGGTATCCGCATCTAACTTAATCGGATGTCCGCCGCTGTGTAATAATGCCAACACCAGTGAGGTAAATTCATGGCCCATTGGCAATCCAGCAAAGGTTATGTTGGTTGCAGCTTGTGGGTTAATCACACTCATGCTTGGTGTGCGCTTGCCTTGCTGATACGTCACTGAAACTAAGTCTGATGAGTCAACAATGTCTTGGGCTAGGCTGGTTAATTCTTTACCTTTGTTTGAGTCATCTGCAGATACGACAAGTTCAACTGGGCGCTTGAGGTTTTGCAGATAGGTTTTCAGTTGATTTTTTACATTCGCATCTAACATAACAACTCCTAAAAAATGGGCAATAATCGATGAGTTTAAAAGTGCTAGTCAGTGCCGGGGGAACACCGACTAGCTGGAGATGATATTACTAACCTAAGGATGAACTTAGCGGTTAGATTTTACCGACTAGGTCAATTGAAGGAGCTAATGTTTCTTCACCAGGCTGCCATTTAGCTGGACATACTTCGCCATCGTGAGTTGCAACATATTGTGCAGCTTGAATCTTACGAACTAGTTCAGAAGCGCTGCGGCCAATACCTAGGTCATGAATTTCAGCTACTTTAACTTGGCCTTCAGGGTTGATAACGAAAGTACCACGTAGTGCTAAACCGTCTTCTTCAATCATCACACCAAAGTTGCGAGTGATTGCCCCAGTTGGGTCACCTATCATTGGGTAAGTAATTTTACCGATTGTGTCTGAACTTGAATGCCAAGCTTTATGAGTAAAGTGAGTGTCAGTTGATACTGAGTAAACTTCAACGCCCATTGCCTGTAGCTTCTCATAATGATCAGCCATGTCGCCTAATTCAGTTGGACATACGAAAGTGAAGTCAGCTGGGTAGAAAAATACTACTGCCCACTTGCCTAATAAATCTTGCTCTGTAACTTCAACGAAAGCACCATTGTGGAATGCTGTTGCTTTGAAAGGTTTGATAGTGCTATTGATGATAGATTGTGTCATGTCATGCTCCATTGGAATTAAGATTTACGTTAACCCGATACCATGTGGTGTCGGTGATGATGAACATGTGCTCGTCATCTGATGTGAATCATAATAGCGATGGAGATGAATTAAGTATAACGGATAAAAACTATCACCTTAATCGATTTTTCATATTGAACTTAATGTTAATCGATAAAACAGAACGTCGTAATGATCAACGTTCTATTATCAAGGTGAGTTATTCCCAAATACCAAAACGAGTTAATACGCGGCTGATGTTGGTATCGAGCTTTTGCGATAATGCTTGTAAGGCTTGCTTATTGTTCGCGGCGGCAAACCCAGTATGACCATTAGTGGCATATACAACCCAATTACCACCGCCAGTTAAACAAGCATAAACATGGGTAAAATGGCTATAAAGAGTGTCACGCAGTTGGGTGTCACGGCTATGCTCTTTCCAACAATTAAGCACTAAAAAACCATCCGTTTTTAAAAGTTGCTTTGCTTGACCAATGAACAACGTTGATAGCTGTTGCTTATCGACACCTTTGTTACTGTATATATCGGCAAAAACGACATCGACTTTTTTGTGTTCTGCATTGGCCAAAAAGACATTGGCATCTTGATGAACTAAGTTCAATTTTTTACCCAGTGGCAATTGAAAAAATCGTTTGGCTACCTCAATTACCCTTTCTCGTAACTCTACTGCAGTAATTTTAATCGCGGCATCAACATGTCGAAGCGAGTGGACTAATGCTCCGCCGCCTAAGCCTAAAATAATCACACTTTTAGGTTGAGTAAATAATAATACCGCAAGCATTGCCTGAACATAAGTATGCTGCGGCACATGTGGTTGGGCTTTATCCATTTTGCTTTGCTCGTCGTTATCTCCAAAAGATAACACTCTAAAATCACCATCATCGAGCACACAAAAATCACCAACACTATCACTGTCGACATGCAATACTTTATAATCGGACATACTTCACTCTGTTGGCTGGCTTGCAATCATTATTATGCAAGCAATAAAACCGCATTGTACCTCAGAATGAAGTACCAAGTCTGAGCCTTATTAGCCAATTTATTACTGATGATAGAATTTATTGGCCTTCATTATTCGACAGGGAATTTACATGCTTAATCAGTTGCTGATGTGTATTGTGTATTTAGCGGTATTTTTGTTTGCTCAGCGCCAAGTGAGTAAATGGATTAGGCAACAAGCTGAGAAAAAACAGGTTAACGAAGTGCGCAGTCGCTTAGTGACTCGGCTTATTTCTTACTTTATGTTTTTTGTCACAATCTCAATCATGGCGATATCGCTCGGTTTAGGCTATCAAGAGGTATCGTTATTTGTCTCTTCGGCGTTTGCCGTTTTAGGCGTGGCATTATTTGCCCAGTGGTCAATCCTCAGTAACATTACCGCTGGGGTACTAATATTTTTTGCTTTTCCGTATCGCATTGGCGACAGAATTAGAATTGTTGAAAAAGACGAAGATATGTCTGGGGTGATTGTAGAAATAGCATTATTTCACATTTTAATTAAACGCGAGTCCGGTGACGTGATGACTTACCCTAACAGCCTGCTATTACAAAAAGGGGTTATAAAACTGCCAAATGAAATGCCAGCAAAGAAAGTACAGCCGATAAAACGTGTGATACCTAAACGTAAATAACCGTTATTTCCCGCATATTCAGACACAAAAAAGGCGCATTTAGCGCCTTTTTGATTGTATCTTACATAGCTAGTTTAACACTCTGTGAAAAAATGCCACAGCTTGTAAGTACATTTGCAAAGCCAAAGCAGCATCGTAACGCTCGCCTTCATCACGCATAAAGGCATGCTGCGCATTGACCTCTTGCCAGGTAAAGTTTGCATTTACCTGTTCAAGCTTTTGGTAAATAAGCTTTCGCCCTTCTTTACTAACATGCGGGTCTTGCTTACCAAACACCATCACTAACTCGCCTTTTATATCGCCAGTACGACTCAGTGAGTCATTACCTTCTTGGCAAAGTAATGTGTTTGAATGAATGTCGGTTGGGTATAAACAAAAAGCACCGCTGATGTCTGGATTAAGTGCGGTGCGGTAAGCTAAGTGACCACCGATACAAACGCCCATAGCGCCGACTTTATCACTGCAAAATGATTGTGCCCGTGCAAAGTCAACTAACGCACAAGTGTCACTGTCATGATGTTCCAAAGGCTTGGCCCACTTGTCTGCATTACCTTTATCTTTACCGGCTTCGTCATACGCCAACACGGTTCCGATAGGATTTAGCTCATGGAACACTTCTGGTACTAATACAACAAAACCATGACCGGCTAAGATTGCTGCTGAGCGAGCAATAGGCGCGGTTTGCTGAAATATTTCTGAGTAGAAAATAATGGTCGCAAATTGGCCTTTAGTGTCTGGACGATAAAGCGTGGTACGCATTAAGCCCGTAGCCGTTTTAATGTCGTGGATTTCTGTTGTTGTAATCATAATGTTCCATTTATTTTGCTCTGCGCCTAATCTTTATCAGGCTGGACAGAATGTGATTATAGTTTATAAACTCGTAAGTATTTAGGTTAACCCATTCGAATTAAAACAGCTCATTATTACAAGTTTGCCCAGTGGTCAACTGCGTCACATTAGTTAATGTTGTTGAGGCTATCGCATTTAATGCTTCTTCAGTTAAAAAGGCTTGGTGACCAGTAAAAATCACATTATGACAAGCAGACAAGCGACGGAAGATATCATCTTGAATAATCTCATTTGATTTATCTTCGAAAAATAATCCTTTTTCATTTTCGTATACATCTAGCCCTAACGAGCCAATTTGGCCATCTTTTAACGCTTCCATAGCATCAAATGCATCAAGTAATCCGCCGCGGCTGGTATTTATCACCATTACGCCTTGCTTCATTTGGCTAAAACTGACCTTGTTGAGTAAATGATGGTTATCTTTGGTCAACGGGCAATGCAAACTAATGATATCGCATTGTGGGTATAAGGTATTTAAATCGACATATTCAACACCTAAGTCGATTACCGCTTGGTTTGGATAAGGATCGTGGGCGATCACTTTACAGCCAAAGCCGAGCAAAATTTTAATGGTCGCCAAACCAATTTTACCAGTACCAATCACCCCA
>NZ_PJAP01000281.1:0-11593 GCF_002836795.1 Shewanella sp. 11B5
TGAGTGCAGTCATAAAGCCTTCAAAATATTGTTGTGCAGTTTGCTCAACATCTTGAATATCGGCCAATATAGGTCCTAAATCGCGGTACCACTTTGGGCTATGAGCCATTAATAAATACTTATAACGCGAATGAAACTGCATTAGTTTGTGTTTAGTGAGACCCGATTGAGTCATTTGCTTCCAATCGTTATAAGCAAATACACGGGTAAAAAAGTTTTCTCTTAATGGCAAGTCATGTAAACGTCCTTCTTCTTCTACAGGCAGAAGTGGATAGCGTTCCATTAATTTCTTTGCAAAAACACCTACGCCAGTTTTGCTACCATTATTGGTACCAATTTTGTACTCGGTGACTCTTTCCATGCCACAGGTCGGCGATTTGGCACATAAAATATAACCGCCAAGGTAATCAAGTTCTTCGACTTTAGCTTGGGAGTATTCATTAAGCTTGTCTGTCACATCGAGCGTTCCATCAGCACTGCGAATATGCACTACATCGCCATCCCGTATTTGACGAATACTTTTACGTGGTGTGCCCATGCCGATCGCCATTTCAGGGCAAACAGTGGTGTATTCAAAAAATGGTTCTATTTCTTGTCTACAGTAATAAGAGTTTTTGTGTCCGCCATCAAAGCGAACTTGGTTACCCAACAAGCAACTGCTGATCCCAATTTGGATTTTTTCTGGCACAAATGTATCGATATTTGGCATATTATGCACTCCTGTGGCAACCGTAATATTCCCAAAATGGGATAAAAAAGGTGTCATGCTAACAACGCATGCGATTAATTAAATATACGAGTAAAACACTCATTAAGTTCATTATTTATAGAGGTATTTATCACTTTTGCAAAATGAATCTTCATATTAGCCAAATAACGCACACAAAAAAGCAGAACCTAAGTTCTGCTTTATCATTTAGCTTCAACTCAACCTTCAGTCAATTTGCCCAGATTAAGCTTAAACAGGATTAACTATTAGCTTTATTTCCGACGCGTTCTAATCCCCACACCAAACCAATTCCCACCAGCAGACATACTATGGCTATGATCATTTGTGACGACTCACCAGTGATTTGTTCAAACTGAAACGGAGATAAATTTTGCTCAACCAAAGGCACTAATTCACCCTTAGAATTCTCGCGCCAACTGATCACTTGTTTCCAAGGCCAAATTTTACCCAGCGTACCGAGCATCAATCCCGTTAAAAATAATAACGTCATATCATGAAATTTACGTAACAAAGCCGATAACACATGACTAAAACTTAATAATCCGACCACTGCACCAATCGCAAAACAGGCTAAATAAACAATATCAAAGCCTTTAGCTGCCGCTAATACCGCAGGATACATCCCTAAAAGCAGTAAAATGAAGCTACCTGAAATACCGGGTAATATCATGGCGCAAATAGCAATCGCACCACAAAAGAAGAAGTTAAGATAACTCACCTGCATTTCGATAGGATGTAACACTGTAATGGCCCACGCAAAGGCGACACCAACAATAAACATGGCAATCCGAATAGCATTGAATTTGTTCACTTGCTTAAGCATATGAACCACGGAAAATAAAATTAATCCAAAAAAGAACGACCACACAGGAATAGGATGAGTAACCAATAGCCAAGAAATCAATTTAGCTAAGGTAAAAATACTGGTGAGGATCCCACCAAACACGCACACGAGAAAAGGACCATTAATGTGTAAAAAGGCGGCTTTAATGCCTTTTTGCTTAATAATGCCCACTAACGACCAGTTAATTTTGCGAATGCCATCCAATAACGGATCTAAAATACCGGTAATAAACGCAATAGTGCCACCCGACACTCCCGGCACAACATCTGCTGCGCCCATGGCCATACCTTTGAAATAATTCAATAACAGTGAGTCAGTTTTCAAAATTCATCCTTAATGTGTCTAATCACGTAAATTATACCTGTGCCCTTTGCAATGAGCGATGGAAAATATTCAACGGGGCTTTTCCGCAGGTTACAACAATGTTAATCTCGTCCGACCAGATAATAATTAGAGTTCATTTATGACCCCAACTAAACCCAATAAAGTCATGTCGCTGTATAAGAAAGTCACTGCTTATCCATTTGGGAAACAGATTTTCTCTAAAATGGTGTCTCGAATGGCGCCCTATTTTGGCACAGTACACCCTTACATAAGTGATTTACGCGTTAACCGCTGCGAATGTTTAATCAAAAAGCGCAAGAAAGTCCAAAATCATATTGGAACCGTGCATGTGATTGCCATTTGTAATGGCCTGGAAATGGCCATGGGCACGATGGCAGAAGCATCAATCCCGGCTCATTTACGCTGGATCCCTAAAGGCATGAGCGTTGATTACACAGCAAAAGCTGGCAGCGACATTTTATGTGTTGCAGAGGTAAAACCAGAACAATGGCAAGTGGGTGATATGTTAGTCGACGTAAAAGCCTATGACACTAACGGTGTTGTGGTGGTCCAAGGGCATATTAAGCTATGGATTTCAGAGAAACCTCAAAAATAACCAGGTAAATTAATCACCTTTATTCACTTTGCTAGGGAAGCATAATGTTAAAAAATGGTCTGGCGCAAGCTAACACAAATCATCTCGGTAAAATCATTCCTGTCGCAGTTTTACTGCTAATGCTGATCAGTTTATATGGTAGCTGGTATACCATTGATCAGGGCGAACGTGGGGTATTGCTGCGTAACGGTAAAATTATCGATACTGCAGAACCAGGTCTTGGATTTAAAATTCCACTAATGGATACCGTGGTTAAGATCTCAACCCAAACTCACACCGCAAACTACCAAGGTTTACAGGCGTATAGCCGCGATCAACAACCTGCCACATTACGCGCATCAGTCACATTTAGCATACCGCCAGATCGTGTTGAAGAAGTGTATGCTAATTTCAAAAGTATCGACTTAATGGTGTCGCGTTTACTCGACCGCCAAGTACCAACCCAAATTGAGAATATTTTTGGTAAGTATACGGCTATTTCAGCCGTTCAAGAGCGTATCAAGTTTGGTATTGATGTGACTGACGCCATTACTAAATCGATTAAAGGCCCAGTGACCATTAATTCGGTACAGATTGAAAATATCGACTTTAGCAACGCATACGAGAAATCAGTAGAAGACAGAATGCGCGCAGAAGTAGAAGTACAGACACAATTACAGAATCTTGAAAAAGAGCGTGTTAGTGCCCAAATTGCCGTGACTCAAGCACAAGCTGAAGCAGACTCACAATTGGCCCGCGCAATAGCCGAAGCTGAAAGTATCCGTATTAAAGGTAACGCAGAAGCATCAGCCATTAAAATTCGTGCTGAAGCACTAGCGCAAAATCAAAATTTAGTTGAATTAACTAAAGCGGAACGTTGGGATGGGCGCTTACCAACAACTATGCTACCTACTGGTACTATCCCGTTCCTTGAAGTACAAACAACCAAATAAGCCTGCCGACTTACTTCACAAAATACTTAACAAACCAAGCGTGCGGCATTACGCTGATCGCTTGGTTTTTTATAATCGTTCCCCTTCCCTAAACGCATTATCTAGTTGCATTACCGTATTTGGCTGGTAATCTCTAACAGCGCCTCTTTAATGAATAAAGAGGGTTTATAAACAGCTAAAAGCAAAAGGAATTCAGCGATTAACACTGCAACGAACATGGATGAGCATAACGCTCCAATCAAACAAGCACGTTTGGCTAATCTTGACGCTATCAGAGGGCTTGGCGTATTAGGTATTTTCTTCCTTAATATCTATTTTATGGGCAATAGTTTTTTCGGTTACGCTCCTCATGAGGTTCAACCCACCAGCGACATTATCCTGCTCATTTTTAGCAATTTCTTCTTAGAAGGTCGTTTCTTTAGCCTATTTGCGATGATTTTTGGGGTAGGAATGTTAATCCAATACCAACGCAAGCAAATGAGAATGGACACTGCCACCACTAGCCAGCGGAATAAACGCATAAAATGCCGTCTGTATTGGTTAATTGCCTTTGGCGTAATGCATGCTATTTTCATCTTTCCTGGCGATATATTATTGTCTTATGGTGTCAGTGGATTATTGGCTTTTCGCTACATTAGCCTCAGTGCTGATGAGTTAATCCGTAAAGCTAAATGGTTTATCTTTTTATCATTAATCCCCATAGCACT
This sequence comes from Shewanella sp. 11B5, assembly GCF_002836795.1. Taxonomy (NCBI): domain Bacteria; kingdom Pseudomonadati; phylum Pseudomonadota; class Gammaproteobacteria; order Alteromonadales; family Shewanellaceae; genus Shewanella; species Shewanella sp. 11B5. The sequence continues at coordinate 4,154 of NZ_PJAP01000281.1, forward strand.
TATTTCGCTCATGCCTGACGATCAAGTTTATTCACGAGATTCAGCATTCTTCATCGAGCAACTTGCTGCTTGGACTGGTAGCTACCAACAACAACTGACCCTGCACCTAACCATGTTTGCATACATGCTAGCGGTTATTCCATTAACGTTAATGTGGTATATCACCGGCCTAATGCTTTTAGGGATGGCGTTATATAAACGCAATATCTTTGTTGATGGATTGGATAATAAAACCCTGTGGCAATGTGTATTTTGGGCCATCACATTAGCATCATTAGACTCGATATTAAGTCTAAGTGGCAATCAGATGTTGGAGTCGATGTCAGATCTTTTATTGTGGTTCAGCGCTATTGCGACGGCTTTGATTTACATCCACATTATCGTCAAATTTTGCAAAAATACGCCACATAGACTAAAACTACTGCAAAACGTCGGGCGGATGGCGTTTAGTTTGTACATTCTCCAGTCAATAGTCGGTATTTTACTGTTACGTTATATCGCACCAGACTGGCTGTACTCACTAGACAGGATAGGTTACGTCTCAATTGCGATTATCTACAGTGTATTTCAACTGTTGTTAGCGGATGTCTATTTACGCAAATTCAACCAAGGCCCATTAGAAAAGCTGTGGCGTGTGTTAGTCTCCCGCACAAGCTAATGAAACATATACACTTAAAAGAAGAATCTATGCAACTACCATTGTGTGCAATGCTGATTGATCTCATCAGTATGACGAAATCAATATGATAAAATTAATCTCACAGAGCAGGCACTAAAATGAATAAGTTTGCTTGGTTGATGTTGCTGCTCATTGGCGCTATTTTTGCCACTATTCAGCCCTGGTTAGCTGGGGTATACGGCTTAATTAATCTGGTCACTTTTAGTTTGTATTATCGTGATAAATCGGCCGCTAAACAGGGGCAATGGCGCATAAAAGAAAGCACCTTACAGTTTTTTTCTTTAATTGGCGGCTGGCCAGCAGCGCTACTCGGCCAGTATCACTTACGTCATAAAACCCAAAAATCGTCTTTTAAACGGATATTGTGGTGTTGCATCGTACTCAACTCAGTTGGAGTCAGCTTATTGTGTTATCAGCAGTGGCATCCGTTATTCGATGCATACCGTTAAGCTGTTGGTTCAATTATCGCTTCAATCGTGTTGATGAGTATTAGCTCAGCAATTTTTACGCTAAACTAGTCGCACTATCTACCCAACAATTCGAGATCAATTAAATGCGTATGATTTTAGCCGTTCTGGTCATTGCGGGCGTTATTTTTTATTTTTTCACTCAATCTAACAATTCTAAAGCCGCCAAAGAAAACATTGAGAAAGGTAAGATTTTTTTAGCTGAAAATGCCAAACGCGAAGATGTAATCCAAACCTTATCTGGCCTGCAATATGAAGTGCTCGTTAAAAGTGAGAATACCGAACACCCTAGCGCAAAAAGCAAAGTTACCGTGCATTACCACGGCACACTCATTGACGGTAGCGTATTCGACAGCTCTGTTGATCGCGGCGAAACAATCAGCTTTGGCTTAAACCAAGTGATCGCCGGTTGGACCGAGGGTGTACAACTCATGAATATTGGCGATAAATTCCGTTTTTATATTCCAAGCCAATTGGCTTACGGCAATCGCTCAACAGGTAAAATTGAAGGTGGCTCAGTACTGATTTTTGATGTTGAGTTATTTGAAATTAACTAAAAATTAAATAATAGATGACATAGTTTTCACACTAAGAACTACACCAAAAATCCAAAGCCTCCATAGCGGAGGCTTTTTGCTATTGCTTGACTCATACCACTTAGCTAATTTTTCTTAATCCTCCAGTTCCCCGAAAACAACTTAATAAAAACTCATAAATCTGCAGCTTCAAGGATTCTCCGTCCGAAGTGTCCGAAATAGCGTGATAAAAATGCCGTAGTGACATCATGGCCTTTATAACACATCCATGTGTTTCAAGGCATGTAGACTCCTGTCTTGCAGATATGACACAGACTCAGGGGTACATGGTCGTTCAGTGACATCCATGTCATCACGACATTCGTCAGTCCATTCACATCAGATGTACCATCTGAGCCGTTAGGCGATTTTTGTTATGCTATGAGGATCAACACTTTGTCGGAGCTGCTGGGGTGATCCAAGAGGGGAAAGCAGTGTTTCCCTTCTTGGTCGGGTGTGGGCGAAGCGCCACGACGTTAAGCTGACTATATTTGTCAGTGATAATTAAAAAAATATCATGCTAGATAAAACGGATCATCAATCGACTTCGCTGGCGCTGTAAACCATTTAGGCCCTTGCGCTGTCATGTAAAAATGGTCTTCATGACGGATCCCAAACTCCCCAGGTACACATAACATTGGCTCGTTGCTAAAACACATACCAACCGCCAGTGGTGTAACATCATTACGCACCAAATACGGCCATTCATGAATATCTAAACCGATACCATGACCAGTACGATGAGGTAAACCTGGCACGTTGTAATCTGGACCAAAGCCTGCGGCTTCTAACACGACACGAGCAGCTGCATCGACGTCACCACATAGGGTTCCTAAGGTAGCAGCATCAAACGCAGCAATTTGTGCATCTTGCTCAAGTTGCCATAATTGACGCTGACGAGCATTAGGCTCACCAAATACATAAGTGCGAGTAATATCAGAGTTATAGCCTTGTAACTGGCAACCGGTGTCAATCAATACCGTGTCATTTTTTTCAAGCGCTTTAGGTGATTTAACCCCATGCGGATAAGCAGTATCTTCACCAAATAGCACGATACAAAAATACGAACCTTTGGCTGCGCCCACGGCATAGTGAGCTTGGTTAATAAAGTCTTCCACTTCCGTAGTGGTGATGCCTTCACGTAAAATACTGGCAGTGGCTTTATGCACTTCAAGTGTCATGTCTTTAGCGCGTTGCATTAAGGCAATTTCGGCAACCGACTTAATCATCCGACATCCTGCCGTTACTGTTGTCGCACTTACAAATCGATGCTGTGGAGCTGCTTGGGCAATGCCATCGCTAATAAAAAAGGCGGTTGACTCATCAATACCGATCTTTGCTTGGCTCAAGCCGATGTTATCCAGCACATCGGCAAATAATTGATATGGGCTTTCATCTTCATGCCACGTATTTACTTGACCTTTAATGGTCATATAACCCTGTAACGTGTCGAGTTCAAATGCAGGTGCAATATACTGAACTTCACCCACAGCGGGGATAATAGCACCCACCATACGTTCGCTAGAAAACCAACGAGTACCCGTAAAATAGTACAAATTAGTTCCAGCATTCACATAGATTGCTTCTAAACCATGTTGCGCCATCAATCGTTGTGCATGTTGAATTCGTTGATTAAATTCATCATCACTTATCGCTGCTACACCGTGAGTCATATTAGTGAGTGTGGCTAATGCTTGTTGCGGGCTAACGCCGCCGACACCGATTGTCATAGGTTTTCCTTTGGTTATTTTTATTGTTATTTATCTAGAGTCTGTGGAAATCAAATCGTCTTACCTTGTTTAAATATACAAGATAATCAATATCAACAAGGATACCGCCTGTATCGCTTTGTTACCATTGTATACAATATAAGTTTACAATTTTAAACTGCTTGCTCCACATTATATCAGCGACTTAACTTGCCAGTTTGCCGTCACGCTTGCGATAATCGCAGTTCATTCTACAGAGCTGAGTTCATCAGTCGCCTCCAACGGAGAAACCATGTTCAATATTATTGCTACGCGTCTTAACGCCATTCGCCAACAGCTTGAAGTAAACCAAATAGATGCATTCATCATTCCTCGCGCTGACGAATATTTAGGTGAGTATGTCCCTGCTCGTAATGAGCGTTTACATTGGGCCACTGGCTTTACGGGGTCTGCTGGCATGGCTATCGTGTTAAAAGACCGCGCAGCAATATTTACCGACGGCCGTTACACAGTGCAAGTACGCCAACAAGTAGACGGTAACTTATTTGAATATTTAAGCCTGTATGACGACCCGCAAATTGACTGGTTAATTGATACATTACCTGCAGGCTCGAGCGTCGGCATCGACAGTCGCCTACATACCCTAGCTTGGTATCAACAAACTAAAGCGCAATTTGATAAAGCCCAAATCAATTTAGTTGAAGTGGATAACAACCCGATTGATGTCAGTTGGTTAGACCGCCCTGCACCGTCAGCATCCACCATGACTTTATTTAGTCACCAAGACGCTGGACGTAATAGCGTCGAGAAACGTCAACAAATTGGTCAGCTGGTTAATAAGCAAGGCGCCGATGTTGCCCTTATTGCCGCATTAGATTCATGTTGTTGGTTACTGAATATCCGTGGTAACGATGTTCCACGCTTCCCCGTCATACTTGGCTGCGGATTATTATCGACCAATGGCGACATGACCTTTTTTACCGATTTAACTAAAGTGCCGCAAAATATTGAACAGCATGTAGGTGCTGGGGTGAGCTTTAAAGATGAAGCAGAACTGGCAACCGTATTAGCGCAAATGAATGGCGTTAAGCTATTGGCCGATCCACATTCTGCCAACGCCTATTCGCAGTTACTGGCACAAAAAGGTGGCGCTAAACTGATTGTGGGTACCGACCCTGTTGCATTACCTAAAGCACAAAAAAATAACGCCGAATTAGCTGGTATGCGAGCGTGTCATATTCGTGATGGCGCTGTCGTTAGCCGTTTTTTAGCCTGGTTAGACAGCCAGGTTGAACAAAACATTATGCACGATGAAGCACAACTGGCTGACAAATTAGAAAGCTTTAGATTACAAGATTCGCTATACCGCGAGCCAAGCTTTGACACTATTTCAGCCACTGGTGCCAATGCCGCTATGTGCCATTACAATCACAATAATGGCACCCCAAGCACAATGACCATGGACAGCATTTACTTGGTCGATTCTGGTGCGCAATACTTAGACGGCACCACTGATGTTACCCGCACCATCGCTATTGGCAAAGTGACCGATGAACAGAAGAAAATGGTCACCCTGGTATTAAAAGGCCACATAGCCCTTGATACCGCTCGCTTTCCTAAAGGCACCTCTGGTGTGCAACTCGATGCATTTGCTCGTCAGTATTTATGGCAGCATGGTTTTGATTATGACCACGGAACGGGCCATGGTGTCGGTCACTTTTTAAGTGTTCACGAAGGCCCGCAGCGCATTGGTAAAAACGTCAATGGCGTGGCATTACTACCAGGAATGGTATTGTCGAATGAGCCTGGTTATTACCGCGCCGACGGTTTTGGTATTCGCATCGAAAACCTAGTCACCGTGCAACATTGCCAAGCATTGGCAGGTGCAGAACGTGAAATGTATGAGTTTGATGTATTAACCCATATACCAATGGATGCACGCTTAATCGATAAGTCATTGTTAACTGATTTTGAAGTGAACTGGTTTAATCAATATCAGCAAAAAGTTCGTCAAACCTTAGCGCCATTAATGCAAGGTGACGAGTTAGCATGGCTCAATAAAGTGACTGTCGCGATTTAAGCGCCATCCAATTCAGCATAACCCGTTAGCATTAAATATAGGGCTTTGGACCAATAACACGTCCAAAGCCCTTTTTGTTAAAGCACCATCAAGTGCAAACTAAGTCACCCAAAATGCTAGGGCACTATCTCCGCGGCAATACTTTTCCTCGTCATAACCAACATACTTATTGCCAGATTTGCGATGAATTGAGCATTCGAAAATGTCCTCTACCGAGCTTACTCATAACGATTTACAGCGACTTCACCAATACGACTTCGCCACTAATACTCAGCAATAACAGCTTAGGATGACCAAAGTAGATCTTGAACTCGCGCCAGTTAATCGACCTACTCACAGCAAACACAATTATCCCTAAACAATGGTATTAAATTGCTATACCAAGGGCGGTAATCCGTTATAAGTGTTGAATACTCAAAGGCAGTGATTACAACAGCGAGTGACTTTTATGGTGAGATATACGAGCAATCTGTTTTTGGGGTGCGTTTTTTACCCATATAGCAAAAAATGTTAGCCGCTTCCTATTTCCACATTGTTGATTGTTGTAAACTCCGCGCCGACAAAGGCTGTGTTGGTAAGAGTAAATTTTACCAGACATGTGTATAACAAATTTGTTTATCACAATATTCGCAGGTCACTAACGCTATATGCGTCAAGTGGATCTCTCACCCAAGTATTTCTCGTTTGGGGCTCTACCTGCCATAGCCGTGTCGCCAATGAATGACCATTGGTTAACTCATCATTTAAGAGATCAAAAGGTATCATCACTATGAAGTCTGAACAGACTCTCTCTAACACTGCTGTTTCTGATTCATTTTTGGATCGCTATTTCAATATTTCTGCCCGAGGAAGTACCTTAAAACGTGAAGTCATTGCTGGCTTAACAACGTTTTTGGCTATGGTTTATTCGGTAATTGTAGTGCCAAACATGTTGGGCACTGCTGGGTTTGACCCTGCGGCGGTGTTTATCGCTACCTGTTTAATTGCCGCGTTTGGTTCGTTGCTCATGGGGCTATGGGCTAATTTACCTATGGCCATTGGTTGTGCAATTTCACTCACCGCATTTACTGCATTTAGCATGGTGCTAGGCCAGGGAATATCGATTCCTGTCACCCTTGGCGCTATTTTCCTAATGGGTATCGTGTTTACACTTGTGAGTGTCACTGGCATTCGTCAATGGGTGCTCACTAACCTGCCAACCGGTATTGCTCACGGTACGGGTATTGGTATTGGTTTATTTTTACTGCTTATCGCAACTAACAGCGTTAAATTGATTGTTTCAAACGATGCCGGTTTACCGGTAAAGCTTGGTGATATTAATAGCTTACCGGTTATCGCTACAATTGTTGGTCTTGCTATGACGATAGGGCTTGAGCGCCGAGGCACACCAGGTGGCATATTGCTGGTAATCGTCGGGTTATCGATCTTTGGGTTAATATTTGATCCTAGCGTAACTTATCAAGGCCTATTTGCTTTGCCTGACTTGATGTCTGAAACATCGCTAATTGGTCAGCTCGATATTATGGGCGCACTCAATCCAGTGGTTCTGCCTATTGTGTTGGCGTTAGTGATGACCGCTATCTTCGATGCCACAGGCACAATTAGAGCGGTTGCAGGGCAAGCGGAACTTCTCGATGATAAAGACAATATTGTTGGTGGTGGTAAAGCACTGACATCAGACTCAGTCAGCAGTATTTTTGCAGGTGTGGTCGGCGGCGCCCCGGCGGCAGTTTATATTGAATCGGCTGCAGGAACCGCTGCGGGTGGCAAAACTGGCCTGACAGCGACCATCGTTGGCATACTATTTTTGATGATGATGTTCTTAGCGCCGTTAAGCTTTTTGGTACCGGCTTATGCTACTGCGCCAGCGCTGATGTATGTTGGATTACTGATGCTAAGCAACGTTACCAAACTTGATTTTGACGATAAA
>NZ_PJAP01000529.1:0-5498 GCF_002836795.1 Shewanella sp. 11B5
CGTGTGCTTTGATATAAGCAGCCGCTTCTTCTTCAGCATTACCACCGATTTCACCGATCATAACAATCGCTTCAGTCTGTGGATCGTTTTGGAACATTTCCAATACGTCGATGAAGTTAGTGCCAGGAATTGGGTCGCCACCGATACCTACACAAGTAGATTGGCCGAAACCTTCATCAGTAGTTTGCTTAACCGCTTCGTACGTTAATGTACCAGAGCGAGAAACAATACCTACTTTTCCAGGTAAATGAATGTGACCAGGCATAATACCAATCTTACATTCACCAGGAGTGATAACACCTGGGCAGTTAGGACCGATCATGCGAACGCCAGTTTCTTCAAGTTTCACTTTCACTTGAAGCATATCAAGTGTAGGGATACCTTCAGTGATACAAACGATTAGCTCAAGGCCAGCATCGATTGCTTCAAGGATAGCGTCTTTACAAAAAGGAGCTGGTACGTAGATAACAGTTGCAGTTGCACCTGTTGCTGCTACAGCGTCTTTAACAGTGTTAAACACTGGAAGACCTAGGTGAGTTTGACCACCTTTTCCAGGAGAAACACCACCAACCATTTGCGTGCCATAAGCAATCGCCTGTTCAGAGTGGAAAGTACCCTGACCACCAGTGAAACCTTGACAGATTACCTTGGTATCTTTGTTAATTAAAACAGACATTATTTGCCCTCCGCAGCTTTAACAACTTGCTCAGCCGCGTCAGTTAGACTTGTAGCCGCGATGATATCAAGACCAGACTTAGCCAATACTTCACGACCTAATTCAGCGTTAGTACCTTCAAGACGTACAACGACTGGCACTTTAACGCCAACTTCTTTAACCGCACCAATAATACCTTCAGCGATCATATCGCAACGCACGATACCACCGAAGATGTTAACCAATACCGCTTTAACATTGCTGTCAGAAAGAATGATCTTAAATGCTTCTGCAACACGTTCTTTAGTTGCTCCACCGCCAACGTCTAAGAAGTTAGCTGGCTTGCCGCCGTGTAGGTTCACGATGTCCATTGTACCCATTGCTAGGCCGGCACCGTTAACCATACAACCTACGTTACCGTCTAAAGCAACATAGTTTAATTCAAATTTAGCAGCATGCGCTTCACGAGCATCATCTTGTGATGGATCGTGCATTGCTTTGATTTTAGGCTGACGGAATAATGCATTGCCATCAATACCAATTTTGCCATCTAAACAGTGAAGGTTGCCTTCAGTGGTGATAACAAGTGGATTGATTTCTAATAACGCAAAATCATGGTCATTGAACATGTTCGCTAGACCCATAAAGATCTTAGTAAACTGCTTCATTTGTGTTGGGTTTAAACCTAACTTGAAGCCAAGATCACGAGCTTGGAAAGCTTGAGGACCTGTTAACGGATCAATGATAGCTGTGTGGATAAGCTCTGGCGTATGTTCAGCCACAGTTTCGATATCAACACCACCTTCAGTCGACGCCATGAACACAACGCGACGAGTGCTACGGTCAACTACTGCACCTAGGTACAATTCGTTAGCGATGTCAGTACAGCTTTCAACTAGAATTTTAGCAACTGGCTGACCTTTAGCGTCAGTCTGGTACGTTACTAAGTTCTTACCTAACCAGTTTTCAGCGAATGCTCTGATTTCGTCTTTATTACCGGTAACTTTAACGCCACCTGCTTTACCACGGCCGCCTGCGTGTACTTGACACTTAACAACCCATAAGTTTCCGCCAATGTGACCAGCTGCTTCTACTGCTTCTTGAGCAGTATCACATGCAAAGCCTTCAGAGACTGGTAAACCATATTCGGCAAATAAAGATTTTGCCTGATACTCATGCAAATTCATGATGATCTATCCATATACTTCTAATCAAATCCAACTGGCTCAATATGAGCCAGCGACGAGGGTTTATCTACCTACTTACAGATCAAGTAGCAGACGAGTTGGATCTTCTAAGAAGTCTTTAATCGCGACTAAGAAGCCAACTGACTCACGACCATCAACAATACGGTGGTCGTAAGAGAGTGCTAGGTACATCATAGGCAGGATTTCAACCTGACCATTGACTGCCATTGGGCGATCTTTAATGGCATGCATGCCTAAGATTGCGCTTTGTGGCAGGTTCAAAATTGGCGTAGACATGAGTGAACCGAAAACACCACCGTTAGTCACAGTGAAGTTACCGCCAGTCATGTCAGCAACAGATAATTTACCGTCACGGCCTTTAATGGCTAATTCACGAACCGCTTTTTCGATTTCAGCTAAGTTCATGGTATCAGTGTCACGTAGTACTGGTGTTACCAGACCACGAGGCGTTGATACAGCGATGCTGATGTCGAAATAGTTATGATAAACAATGTCATCACCATCAATAGAAGCGTTAACTTCTGGGAAACGTTTTAGCGCTTCTGTCACAGCTTTGATATAAAAAGACATAAAGCCTAAACGAATACCATGGCGTTTTTCGAAAATGTCTTGGTACTGCTTACGAATATCCATGATTGGCTTCATGTTAACTTCGTTAAACGTAGTTAACATTGCCGTTGAATTTTTCGCTTCTAAAAGACGTTTTGCGATAGTTTTACGAAGACGTGACATTGGTACACGCTTCTCACTACGACCTTCTAAAGGTGCTACAGGAGCAGCTGGTGCAGCGGCTTTGGCAGGAGCTGACTTAAGGAATGCATCTACATCATCCTTAGTTACACGTCCGCCCACACCAGAACCTTTAATTTTACTGGCATCAAGATTATGTTCTGCAATCACACGACGAACAGATGGGCTTAATGCATCATTAGATTCATCAGAAGCAGCTTCGGTCGTTGCCACGACAGCAGGCCCTGAAGCTTCAGCTTTAGTCACTTCTTGGCCAGACACAACACCAGCGACAAAATTAGCAATCACTTGCTCACCTAAAACGGTATCGCCTTCTTGGAATAACAATTCAGAAATTGAACCGTCTTCTGGTGCTACCACTTCTAACACGACTTTGTCTGTCTCGATATCAACTAAGTTTTGATCACGAGTAACCTGTTCACCAGGTTTAACATGCCAAGTAGCAATAGTTGCATCAGCAACAGATTCTGGTAATACGGGTACCTTAATTTCGATACTCATGGAAAGCTTCCCTTATATAAATTATCTATTACGACAGTTTTAATGCGCTATTTACTAATGATTCTTGCTGCTGTACATGCAACCCAGGGTAACCACATGCTGGTGCAGCAGAAGCTTCACGACCGGCATAAGTTAATTGAGCACCTGCAGGAATATTAGCCCAGAAATGATGCTGACTACAGTACCATGCCCCTTGGTTTTGCGGCTCTTCTTGACACCATACAAAATCTTTAACATGTTGATATGTTTCTAACGCTGCACGCATTTCCACATCAGGGAACGGATACAGCTGCTCAACACGCACGATGGCAACGTTGGTCACATTCTCTTTACGACGCTTTTCAAGTAACTCGAAATACACCTTACCGCTACAGAATACAACACGGTCAACTTGATTTGCATCTAAGGTATCTATCTCACCAATGATATTTTGGAAAGTACCTTCAGCAAGTTCTTCTAAGGTAGACACCGCTAATGGGTGACGTAGCAAAGATTTAGGTGACATTACCACTAACGGGCGACGCATAGGACGCACAACTTGGCGACGCAACATATGATAAACCTGCGCCGGAGTTGATGGCACACACACTTGCATGTTGTGGTTAGCACATAATTGCAAGAAACGCTCTAAACGGCCACTTGAATGCTCAGGTCCTTGACCTTCATAACCATGAGGTAACAACATAGTCAGACCACATAAACGGCCCCACTTTTGCTCACCAGATGATAAGAATTGGTCAATCACTACCTGTGCACAGTTAACGAAGTCACCAAACTGCGCTTCCCAAATGGTCAAGCCACCAGGTTCTGCAGTCGCGTAACCGTATTCAAATGCCAACACTGATGCTTCTGATAATACTGAGTCAATAATATCAATTGGCCCTTGTTCATCAGCCACATTACGCAAAGGTAAATAGGTAGAACCGTCTTTTTGGCTATGCAATACAGCATGACGATGGAAGAACGTGCCGCGACCAGAGTCTTGACCCGTAATGCGCACACGCTTTTTATCTTCAAGAATAGAAGCATAAGCTAACGTTTCAGCGAAACCCCAGTCTAATAACTTCTCGCCTTTAGCCATCGCAGTGCGATCAGCACAAATTTTGGCAACACGAGATTGAAGCGTATGATTTTCAGGAATATCAACTAACTTATTGGCTAAGTTTTGCAGACGTTCCATCGACATTGAACCGGCGTATTCTTCATCCCATTCGCGATTTAAATAAGGTGTCCAGTCAACTGTATGTAACGTCATAGGACGCCATTCTTTAACCACACAATCACCTGCATCTAATGCATCACGATAATGGTTAATCAGTCCGGTCACTTCATCTGCAGGAATGCTGTTTTCAGCTATCAACTTATCAGCATAAATTTTACGTGGCGTAGGGTGTTTTTTGATTTTAGCGTACATTAACGGCTGAGTCGCACTAGGCTCATCAGCTTCGTTATGGCCATGACGGCGATAACACACTAAATCAATCACTACATCACGTTTAAATTCATTACGATAATCCACTGCAAGTTGAGAAATAAACGCAACGGCTTCAGGATCGTCAGAATTGACATGGAAAATCGGTGCCTGAACCATCTTAGCGATGTCAGTACAGTATTCGGTTGAACGTGTGTCAGCCTGGTTTGATGTAGTAAAACCAACTTGGTTATTAACCACAATTCGAATACTACCACCAATAGTAAAACCACGTGTTTGAGACATGTTGAACGTCTCTTGCACAATGCCTTGACCAGTTATAGCTGAATCACCATGAATGGTGATAGGCATAACTTGCAGACCGTCTTTACAACCACGACGATCTTGACGAGCTCGTACAGAACCAATAACCACTGGATTAACGATCTCTAAATGAGATGGGTTAAAGGCTAATGCTAAATGAACGTTTCCACCTGGCGTTTCAAAATCAGATGAGAAACCTTGGTGATATTTTACGTCGCCAGAACCGTGAGTGTCCGCATGCTTACCCGCAAACTCATCAAACAATTCAGCAGGACGTTTACCCAGCACGTTTATGAGCAAGTTTAAACGACCACGGTGAGCCATACCTACTACGATTTCTTTAGTTCCAGCTTCGCCTGCACGGTAAATGATTTCACGCATCATCGGAACGAGCGCATCACCACCTTCTAAAGAGAATCGTTTAGCTCCAGGGAATTTAGCACCAAGGTATTTTTCGATACCTTCGGCTGCATTCAACCCTTCAAGAATACGCTTTTTGACGCTGTTATCGTACTTGGCTTTACCTAATGTCGGTTCAAGACGTTGTTGGATCCAACGCTTTTCATCGGTATCAGTAATATGCATGTATTCAGCACCTATCGAGCCACAATAGGTACTCTTTAGTGCATGAATAATATCAGCAAGCTTC
>NZ_PJAP01000530.1:0-5486 GCF_002836795.1 Shewanella sp. 11B5
CCTCATTGGGCTGAAGTCAAAAAACTTGCCACCAATGAAATTGGTGAAATTGTCGTGAGCGGCCCAATGGTCAGCCAAGCCTATTATCAACGTCAACATGCCACTGAGTTAGCTAAAATTAACGATGGTGAACACGTTAAGCATCGGATGGGTGACGTAGGATATTTAGACGATAACGGCTTATTATGGATGTGTGGTCGTAAAGGTCATATTGTTGATGCTACGCGTGGTCAACAAAGAATCAAACGCTTTTACACCTTACCTTGTGAGCGCGTATTTAACACCCATCCGCAAGTAAAACGTTCAGCCATTGTGGGTGTTAAGGTGGGCAATAATACCGTGCCGGTATTGTGCATTGAACTACAAAAAGACATCGTATGCTCAACCTCTAAAGCACTCTATCAAGAGTTATTAGTCATAGCAGAACAATATCCGCATACCGAAGGAATAGGACGCTTTTTAATTCATCCTGAATTTCCGGTTGATGTGCGTCATAACGCAAAAATATTCAGAGAAAAACTTGCTGTTTGGGCACAAAAACAGTGGAAAGAATAAAGCTCGTCTTAGAGTAAGAATAAGGTATTAATAATGGATCTGACAGATTTACATCCTCTTGAGCAAGCAGCGCTTAAGCAATTATCATTGTCGGTCAACAAAGTGTTTGTAACCGGAGCAGGCGGCTTTTTAGGATTGGCGATTTGTCAGCGCTTATTGGCAGTAGGTATTCAGGTGGTGGGCTTTGCCCGTGGTGATTACCCAAGACTGGTTGATCTGGGCGTCGATATGCGGCAAGGCGATATCAGCGACTACGATAACGTTAAACAAGCCATGCAAGGCTGTGACTTAGTGTTTCATGTGGCATCAAAGGCTGGCGTGTGGGGCAGTAAGCAAAGTTATTACTCGCCTAATGTTGATGGCGCAAATAATATTATTAATGCCTGTAAAGCGCTTAATATTCAACGTTTAGTCTACACCAGCACCCCAAGTGTGACCTTTGCAGGGCGTGACGAAAACGGCATTAATGAATCAGCGCCTTACGCTGAAACATACCTCAATTACTACGGCGAATCTAAAGCCATCGCAGAGCAACATGTGCTTGCCGCTAATTCTGCTCAACTTCACACTACAGCCTTACGACCACATTTGATTTGGGGACCAAATGATCCTCATCTCGTGCCAAGAGTCATTGAACGCGCGCGGGCAGGACGACTAAAGCTAGTTGGTCATGAAGATAAACTGGTCGATACCATTTATGTTGATAACGCAGCTTATGCTCATGTTTTAGCGGCGTTAGATTTAGTCACTAATGCTAAGTGCGCAGGTAAAGCGTATTTTTTAAGTAATGATCAACCCATTACCATGGCAGATATGCTTAATCGTATTCTAGCCAGTGTTGATTTACCGCCAGTAACCAAGCGCGTGCCAGCCGGTGTTGCTTACGCTGCAGGCGTGGTGCTTGAAACCGTATATGGTCTGCTGAATAAATCGCAAGAACCCATCATGACTCGTTTTGTTGCAAGACAACTCTCAACCAGCCATTACTTTGACATCAGCGCAGCCAAACAAGACTTAGGTTATCAACCGCTTGTTAGCATTGATCAAGGTATGCAAAAGCTGAAGCAATCACTCACAAGTTAGGCTAGCCCATTTTCATTGCGTGAACTGCATATGCAAGTGAATGGTCTAAACGATGTAAACAGCTGTTTGTAAAATTGTTTTTACATCACTTCGTGGGTTATTTTTCAACAATCACTTGGTTATATTTTATTCCACTGTATCTTAAATTCCGACCACCACAACAATAACCCCAAAGAGGGTAACAACTCATAACAAGGTGGCGCAGGGAGAAGCAATGCAAGATAACAATCAGGGTAAATGGAACTTAGCCACATTAGCCATTCATGGCGGACATCAACGCGAAGCCTTTGGCTCACTCACCACACCTTTATATCAAACAGCCACCTTTGTATTTGATACTGCCGAACAAGGCGGAGCACGTTTTGCAGGTGAAGAGCCGGGTTATATTTATACTCGCCTTGGTAACCCAACCACCGCAGAACTTGAACGTAAAATGGCGCTGCTAGAAGGCGCAGAAGACGCAGCTGCAACCGCATCTGGCATGGCGGCAGTATCAAGTGCATTATTAACTCATTTGCATGCAGGCGATCACTTAATCGCATCTAAAGCGGTTTATGGTTGTACGTTCGCGCTGATGACCACTCAGCTAACCCGCTTAGGCATTACGAGTACATTAGTCGACTTCACCGACATGAACGCAGTAGAGGCGGCCATCAAGCCAAACACCAAAGTGCTGTTCTGCGAAACACCAGTAAACCCACATTTACAAGTATTCGATCTTACCGCCATGGCCAACGTCGCCAAAGCGCACAATCTAGTATCAATCGTCGATAACACCTTTATGACACCACTATTGCAGCAACCGTTAGCGTTAGGCATCGACATGGTGATCCACAGTGCGACCAAGTACTTAAACGGCCATGGTGATGTAATCGCGGGTATTGTGTGCGGTAATGCAGAACACATGCACAGATTAAAATACGAAATATTAAAAGACTTTGGTGGCGTGATATCACCACACGACGCTTGGTTAATTTTACGCGGTTTAAAAACCCTAGACGTACGCTTAACTCGTCATTGCGATAACGCAGAAGTGTTAGCTGAATTTTTAGATAAACACCCTAAATTCAGCCAGGTCTTTTACCCAGGCTTAGAACACCACCAAGGTCATCGCTTCATTGGTAACCAAATGAAACGCGCCGGCGGCGTTATCGCATTTGAGTTAAAAGGCGACAAGCAAGACGCAATCAACTTTGTTAATCGTGTAAAGCTATTCACTATCGCCGTAAGCTTAGGCGACGCCGAATCACTTATTCAACACCCCGCATCCATGACCCACTCGCCTTACACACCAGAAGCACGATTAGCCGCAGGCATTACCGACAACCTACTGCGTATCTCGGTTGGATTAGAGAATGTAGAAGATTTAATCGCAGATATAGAACAAGCGTTAACGTGAAACAAAAGGTTAAAATAGTACGCTGCGCTTAAGTTAATTACGTGGCGTTTATTTTTATGGAAAACAAAATCTTCAAAATACTGAATATTCGCTATGAGTAGCTATAAATCGATAAAAATGAATATTTCTTTGGTCATTCAGCTTTGAACCCGTTTTCCATTTATTACTAAATGACAGCCGCCTGACATTTTACGTTGTTTATATCAACGCTTTTCTTTTAAGCAGTTTACGCATCCACATTCGGTTAGGGCTAAGTAAGGCTTGTAGCTCTAGGCTTAATGGTGATAGTTCGCCACATAGATTTGCTGCTAAGCATTCGGCGACTAATGGGCCTGAGCTTAGGCCGCGTGAGCCTAGTCCTCCTAACACATATAACCCGTCATAAATTGGTGCTGGTGTTGTTTGCCAGTAATGTTGCCATAGACTGGGTTTGTCTTTCGATTGCTGTTGAACAGCATAGCGTGTAAATAACGCTTCAACATCAGGCGCACAACCCATTACCGGGAAGTGATCGCGACTGACCATCCTTACGCCAACTCTGGCATCGTTGTTTGAAACATCAATATCATTAGGCCAGTTTGAATTAGGAAAGCTTTGTTGCATTTTAAGACTATTTTCATGCTGCTCTATCGGGCAAAAATCAAGATGTTGTGGGTCTTTTACATAACTGGCTCCAACGCAATGCAGTTGGTTATGTTGTGGGGTTAAATAACCATTGGCGCAGATAACAGTATTAAGCTGTGCTAGCTCACCTTTTGGCGGTACATGGCTAACTTGACCTCTAAAGCCTGTAATTGATAGATTTTTTGTCTGCTTATACTGAGTAAGTTGAGCTCCTGAGGCGATGACAACCTGTTCGTGGGTTGCTATAGGGGTATTGTCTTCGGCGCTAAACAGTTGCCAGCCAGATGAGTGTGATTCAAGTGAGCTAATGTCGCTATTATAGACAATGCGAACTTTGGTTAATGTTTGTGCTTTGGCAATACTTGCTTGTGCGAATTCAAACGGACAAGCCCAACCGCCTAATGGATAATAAAAGCCAGGTTTATCAATATCGACGTTAGCAAGTTGTGTAGCTTGGTGTGGACTGACAGCAAAAGCAATTTCACTTGGCCACGCTTGAGCATCAATGATTTTATCCAATCTTGTTTGGCTACGTTGATCGAAACCTGTGTGTAATACACCACACCACTCATGTCCTATGTCATATCCATTATCAACTAAGGCCTGAATTCTGCGTCGACTGTATAGAAAGGCTTGTTGGAAAAATTGACTTAGCGAGCCATTTTCGGGGGTAAGCAGGGGATAAATAGCACCTTGTTTGTTGCCTGATGCGCCTTGTCCTAATGTGTCATCTTTGCAATAAATAATCACATCTTTGCCGCGTTCAGCCAGAGACAAGGCAAGACTTGCAGAAGCGATACCGCCACCTATAATAGCTATAGGGCTGTTGTTATTAGAATGTAACGGTGGCAATGGGTTATAAGCAAACTGTTGCTGTAGTTGTTGTCTTAGCGCGTTACGTTCTGCGATAGCAATGTCATCAGTCGATTTGAATGATGTGGAGGATAAAAATCCGCAAAATGCTAGTTGCTTTTTGATAGTTGGAGCAATATTTTCGTCATTTGTGCTAGCCGCTAAAAATGTTGCATTATCAACACTGAGTCGACCATATTCCCAAACTGAACGCTGATGAAAATATTGATCTGAATGAGCCTCTTGGTTCGTATGGGGTAGGGCAAACCAATGTGTTATCCTTTGTTTATTCGGCGTAGCAATGGTTTTGGCTTGCGCTAGTGGCGAACCTTGATACAGGTCAATGATAATTTGGTTTTGGAGTAGACTCAGTCGCTGGCAACCTTCGATGGCTGCAATTTCACCATTGAGTAATGCTTGGATAAAATCGAATAAATGATGGTCTGAATCAAGTAGCCCTTGTTGTTGCCATGTATGTTGCAGTTGCTTACAGTTTACTGGGCCTTGTTCAAATACACTGATGTGAATTCGAGTTTGTTGCTGTATCAAAGGATTTTGCAAGTTAGCCTCTTGTAAGGCTGCCAGTAATAGTATTATTTCGTGGCCATCGCCAAAACCGAGTTGGCCTAGCGTTAGTAAATGTGGTTGAGTATTTGTGGCTGCTATTTTATCGTCACTGCTTTGCAATACTTCGGCGATATACTGCTTAACAATGTGGGAATATCGGCTATTTTGATTGGCGTTGTTGCCCAGTAATTCACAAATATGCAACTCGTGTAGGTTCGGGGATACAGATAATAAAGGTGTTTTGTTCAAAATATTTTACTCAGGGCCGATAACTTGGCATTATTTTACCTGCGTTTATGGAAAGCTGACCACTTAATTGCTTCAAAGCAGCTATGATTGCCGCAATTAAGTACCGACATGTACCAAATGGATAGCATAAAAATGAAAAGAGTCGTGATCACCGGAA
>NZ_PJAP01000531.1:0-5465 GCF_002836795.1 Shewanella sp. 11B5
AAGTTCTATGTCATGGCTTATCGTAGCATGTGCAAGTTTATTGTTTGCGCCTAAAGATTTATTGGCGTTTTTATCATTAGACCAACTCGTACATCAATATGGTCAGTTTATTGGCTTAGGGTTGATTATGGGGGTTGCATATTTTTTAAGTCAGATTTTTGCCTTTATCGTCGATGAAGCAATCGTATATTTACGTCAAAAACGTACCGTAGAAACCATTGACGCAAAAGTGAAACTGCTAGACCCTGCTGAAAGAGCCTTGCTACGGGAATTCTTTTTACAAGGACAAACAATTTTAACCTTGCCACAAAATGAATTAGCGGTTAAAAATTTAGTTAACACCAGTATACTTGAAATGCTTGGTAACGAGCGTCACTATGCGATTCAAGGGCCAACGGCTGAATACAAAATTTCGATGCAGGCACGTAATTATTTAAATCGTGATGTACTACGTTTACCTGCAGGTGAACCCAGTGCAGAAGAAATGAGTCATTTGATTAAAACGCGACCACATTTTATTAATGGATTGATTCAATCGCGTAAGCATGCGGTGTAATAGCTAATAGCGCGGAAAATAGTGCTGCAGATGAATAAGTAAATGAATAAAAAAGATGGGGGCATTTACGGCCCCCATTCTGGCATAAAAACGCATCATGTGTTTTGTCGCCAATGTATCATTCACAAGGAAGTATCCATATTGAATATGAATAATAAGCAGTAAAAAACTTAGCCTATTAAGAGACTCACTTAGTAGGTGCAGACTTCACAATAAACATCCACATTAGATAAGACATTATTCCAAAGGTGCAAAAAATTACAGTCATAGAAAGTAAACCTATCGCGTTACCAAACATTAAATCTAACCAAAATGCCATGATATTTATCCTTTAGAATGTGAAGACACGATTATCATAAAGTCAAAATAACGTCGTTATACTGATCTTGATCAATCTTCAGCCGTCATAATGTTAACTTAGTGTGAAATTGCCAATTAGCTCACAAAAAACCACTTTCCTTCTCAATTGAGGTGATGAATGACTTTTGAGCAGTTGAGTGTTTTTTATAGAAAAGAATAGGTAAAGGGCTTGCCATTATGAAATGCAACGGTATAATCGCCAGCACTTAATTGTGACAATGATTGTTGCAGTCATTACTGTTTAGTTAGTTTTAAATTAAGTGTTCGCAGTTAGGGTTTAATTACGAGTGTTGTTTTGCAAAGATATTTGGATTTATCAGATTACTTTGCAAAGCTAAAATAGCTGCTAAGTCTTTGCCTGAGTGATGAAATTGGTATACATGGGGGATTCAAAAATCACAGTGTGTACTAGCTTGGTATAAGTAAGTTGTTGAAGTAAAACGTTAATGCTAAATAATTAACATGCAAAATCCTTGCAAAGATTTGCAAAGTTTTTGAATTGTAAGATTTTATGCCTCCCAACGAATATGGGTTATAAACAGGCTAAAATTACATAATTAAAGTAAGATGAAATTGGTTTGGTTTTGCAAAGATATTTGGTGTTTTAGATTTCTTTGCAAAGCTAAATGTAGCTTGAAAGCCTTTGCCTGAGTGATGAAATTGGTATACATGGGGGATTCAAAATCCCCTGCTTCGCGGCGTGTCGGTTCGAGTCCGACCTCAGGTACCATTATTTAAAGCCCTGTCCTTAATTGAACGGGGCTTTTTTTATGCTTATAATTCAATGGTAAATGATACAAGTTTGTTGCTGTAAGCCGTTAGCAAGCATTTGCATCCTTTAGTCGGTAAATAGACAAGTTTACTTCCACAAAAAGGTCGATTCGTTAATCGGTTGAAATACTGACTTCAAACATTTCTAGATCTAACCAATAGCAAACGAAGTTTTGCTCCCAAATCGGATAGAACTCCTTCGCAGTCTCAATCAAAATCTCACCGTTAATGCTTTGAAATACACCAAAGCTGAAGTCAAAATCCAACTCTTTAACCAACTCCGAATAACCGCTTCCCTGACCAACGAAACAGAATTCAGTGATGTAACACAACGTCCACTGTTCAGCTTTTCTTTCTAGTCTCATTTCAACGGGATGAAAACCGCCATGTTCTACGCTGTAATTGGGATCACGGAAGTTAATAGTTAAAGCATCATGAGGGGTGTTACTAATTAGCTTTTCTAGTGGCAGCAGTAAGCTACTGGAGACAGGCAAAGCCAGTTCCTTGTTAATGGTATTCATTGTTTATCTCACAGGTTTTAGAATAGGTCGGGGTGTGTTTGGCGTAAGCTGGTAAAGCGGTTTAGGCCAATAATCACATGGTCTACAACTTCAATATTGAGTACCTTGGCGCATTCAATGACCATATTGGTAAAGTTGAGGTCACTTGTGCTTGGTGTTGGGTCGCCGGAAGGATGGTTATGAACAAGGATAATCCCCGGCATATTCAGTATGACGGCGGTTCGAAGTACTTCCGATGGCCGCATGCTAACGCTGTTAATACATCCAGTCGCCACAACTTCTATGCAATTGATGGCTCGTTGATTAGTAAGGTTGGCGACAATAAAGACTTCCTTTGTTTCATATTTGAGGTAGTCGAATATCTTTGCGGTTTCATCTGGGCAGGTGAGTGTCTTTTCCGCTTGTTCGCAGTTGGTTTCTCTAAACTGATACTTAACGTTTATTTCGCGAATAATTGCCATGAGTTTGCCTCTGACTAAAACAAGTTAAGTCGAGGGGGGAAGCCCCCTCAAACATTGTTATTTCGTATTGGGTTTTGCTGCAATATCAGGCTTAGTGGCCTCTTTAGCTTTCATCTTCTTACTGGGAAACTTGGAGGGCGGGGCAAGTAGAAACTCATCTAGCTCACCTTTTTTCACAGCATCAATAACGATTTTGATGGTGTCTGGCAGTTTGGCTTTATCACCCACATCGATAGCAGGTTTATCTTTCACTAACTCGATAGGTTTACCGCTAATACGGACTTCAAAGTAGTAGTGTTGTTCATTATCGTAATACCAAGAGCGAACGTTATAACGTCGGCGTACCTTCTTACGCTCTCCTGTTTCAGGGTCTTTGACCATTTTTTCACGGTAGGCTTCAAACTCTTTGCCCTGAACCATGCATTCAGCCATGTCTAATTGTTGTTCCAGCTTTTCTATTAAACGCAATCGCTTACTAATAATAGGTGGCTTGATGGCAATTTCAGGGCGAGCGATAACCTTGAGAGAACTCAATAATGTTGTCATTTTACATTCCTTAGATAGGTGGGTTTAGCGGATAAAGCCGATGTGGCGTGGTGTTTGTTTACGGTTGTTTTCTTCTGTGAGTAGCGGGATAGCCGTACTTCTGTGATTATGGTTAGGTTGAAATAACATGCGTCTTGATAAAATGGCGAAATCGCCGGGCGTTAATTGTTGTAACACTTGAAGTTGGTCTTTCTCGGCATTGGTTAATTTAGTGATACCCAATACTTGACGATAGAGCGTGTGACGTTGCGTTTCAGTGAGATAGTCGCAAGTCAGCTTAAAGTCAAAGCGGCGCATCACAGCGCTATCGATAGCTGTCAGTGCGTTGGTTGCAGCGAAGACGGGTTGAGTATTGCATTCAAGCTGAGACAGCAGTTCGTTGATAAGCTGGACTTCATGCTGTGCTTGAGCGCTTTCACGTTTGCTCAGTAAACTATCGACTTCATCAAAGAGCATCAGCTTCTTTGTTCTGTGCGCTTCACGAAACAGCGTTGCAATGTTCTGCTCACTCTCACCGACATACTTGCTTAGAACGTCAGAGCACTTGATGTGCATCACCTCTATACCATGCGTTTCAGCTAAGTGATGCACCCAACCCGTTTTGCCTGTGCCTGGGGGACCGTTGAGTAATACTCTGACAGGCAAACCATTGGCGATGGCACTGTCAATATCCTCAATTAAGGCTTGCGCATCATGTCCGTCAATTGCGTTAAGGTTTAAGCAGCTTGGGTCGAACATCAGTTGGCCTTCGTATTTAGATGGTGGTGACTCTTCACCGCAGGCATCAAGGGTCGCTTCAATGACATCTAATACCACCTCTTCAGCTTGCTCTCCAGTCAACGTTAATGTGTTGGCAACATGAGCCGCATTCGCTATATACGCTGGTGCAGCATTGGATTTACTTGCCAGTATCAGTCTAAATTCATCCGATACTTTTAATGCTTTAAGTATGTTTTTACTCATGGCAAAGCTAAAAGCTTCATCAGGTATAGGTATTTCCATTACCAGTTTAAAGCGGCGTATAAAACTGGGCTCAAGCATGGATATATGATTGGTTATCCATATAGCAGGTACGGGATTCGTTTCAAGTAAGCGCATTAAGCCTTCTTTTGAGTAATGCTCATCGGCATGCTTAAACACACTTTCACATTCATCAATTAATAACAGGCTTTCATCTGACCCACCAAGCAAGCCTTGCATCAAGTTAAGATAAGTCAGCCGCAGGCTTGCTGGTTCTTTACTGAGAAACTCTCCTGTCACTTTGCCATCTTCAAACTGTACGCTTTGTACTTCGATTAAATTGCGGCGTAGCGTTTTAGCTAACGTTCGTGAGAGTTCCGTTTTTCCTGTGCCCGCAGCGCCATAGAGAAGAATATTAACCCCTGTGAGTTGTTGCTTACTGGCGGCCTTCATATAACGCGACACTAAATCAGCATTCACATGCTCGAACTGCTTCAGTGTGAACTTTGCTACAGGACTGTGTTTCAATATCGGTGCAAGAAAGGCTTCTCTACTAGTGATTTTTTCACTCACCAGTAACACACGAAACGGCTCAGGTATGCTCAGTACATGTGGTAAATGCAATAAGGCATCTTCAATAAAGCGATTAACGACTAGCGGTTGGAGCTGCGTAAGAATGGCATCACAGTCTAATCCTGTATCTTGTTCCATTGCCTGAATCAGAATATCGGCATCGTAGTCGGCTAACAGGTTAAGTAACTCCTTTAACCCCGGATTAGCATTCATCACAATGATAAGTACCATGACAGGTTGCATGGCATGTTTAAGCTTAAACAAGTCACACAAAAACAAGGCATTGTGCTTAACGGTTTCTGTCATAGCAGGGTGGCTATCTCTAATCGGAAACAGTGCAAGCGTGCTGTCTATGTCGTAGTTAATACCATATTGCAGCTTTATCCCGACCAGTGAGCTAATAACATAAGAAGGCACGTATTCGAAGCGGTAATCTGCTGCTGAAAGCAATAAATCCTCAGCAATTTGAGTCGCCAGATAATAACAATGATTCGACTTTTTATTGTTGGGCTTCACCTTTATCATTGGCTTCCACGCCCCCGTTTAAGCTGTTTCTCTGGCGGGGTGTAATCAAGCGTTGCGGCGGCTTGTTTCATAAACTCATGGTCACGTTTATCGTAAATCGTGGTCGTACTGATATCAGCATGTCCCGCCATTTGCCTAACCGTATTGATATCGACATTTTGTTCAAGCAAGCGGGTAATAAAGGTACGGCGT
>NZ_PJAP01000532.1:0-5461 GCF_002836795.1 Shewanella sp. 11B5
GTTTTAATGAATAGTGAAGTAGTATTAATTTCCGGTGCGAATAGAGGCATTGGTTTAGCGTTAACTGAGCAATATCTTATCAACGGTTGCAGCGTCATAGCGACCTGTAGAAATACCACTACAGCGACTGAGCTTATGTCGTTAAAGGCTCAGTTTGCTGACAAACTATTGATTGAGTCACTGGATATAACGAACTCTGAATCAATCCAGCGCTTAGCGAATAATCTCAGCCAGCAAAATATTAGTCTCGATTTAATTGTTAATAATGCGGGCTTTTTAGATCGAGATAATCACAGTATTCATGCGATCGATTATGCTGACGCTGAAATGTGTTTTAAAGTGAACGCGCTCGGGCCATTATTTTTAACCCATTGTTTAATAAACCTGCTGAATAAAACACGTTTATGCAAAATAGTGATTATCTCTTCTTCAAAGGGAGCGCTATCACAAGCACAAGGTGTCGATTGGTATGGTTACCGAATGTCTAAAGCCGCAGCCAATATGTTAACTGTGAATTTAGCGACTGAACTGGTTAATGATAACGTCGCGGTGGTATCTGTTCATCCTGGCTGGGTGCAAACTGATATGGGCGGCAGCTCTGCAAGTGTTAGCGTTAACGATTCCGCACTTGGAATTATCAAAGTGATCAACAATTTATCGATCCACAATACCGGTCAGTTTTATGATGTTAGTGGTGAGCAACTGCCGTTCTAATCAGCGTATCTTCGCGCAACTCTTTGGACAACTGAAACTCACTATTTTCGAGTGTTAATGCTTAAACGCTCAATCCATAACATTAAATTATCAAAAGGATAAGTTTTAATAATTTAATGTTTAAGCATGCTCGCTGTATATTACTCTTATCGAACATAATTCATCATTAATACGTATACTTCACTTGGCAATGTAACCAATTGTTTATCCGACTTTTTACCCGAGTGCTTGCACATTTAATGATGCGATTCAAAGATATTGCCAAAAGAGAAATAGATGAAATTTTTACACACCATGTTGAGAGTTGTTGATCTAGCGAAATCAATCGAGTTTTACACCAATGTGCTGGGCATGAAAGTGTTAGAAACAACCGAAAACAAAGAGTATCGCTACACCTTAGTCTTTGTCGGTTATGGCACTCAAGCAGACAGCACCACGATTGAATTAACTTATAACTGGGATACCAATGAGTATGATCAAGGTAATGCTTTTGGTCATATTGCGCTGGGTGTAGAGGATATTTATAGAGCCTGTAATGACATTAAAGCACGCGGTGGCAAAGTCACCCGTGAACCAGGACCGGTAAAAGGTGGTACAACCCACATCGCCTTTATCGTCGATCCTGATGGATACCAAATTGAACTCATCCAAATTAGTCAGTAAAGAGGAATACACAATGAAAGATTCACTGTTTCAACCGATACAACTCGGTAAACTTTCTTTAAAAAATCGTATTGTTATGCCTCCAATGACGCGGTCGCGCGCCTCTCAGCCAGGTAATGTTGCCAACGATATGATGGCTGAATATTATGCTCAACGCGCTTCAGCGGGCCTTATTGTGAGTGAAGGTACCCAGATTTCAGCCATGGGCCAAGGTTATGCTTGGACGCCAGGTATTTATTCTCCAGAGCAAATAGCCGGATGGCAAAAAGTCACCAACGCTGTGCATGCAAAAGGCGGCACTATCTTCGCCCAACTTTGGCATGTTGGCCGCGTGACTCACCCAGACAATATCAATGGCAAGCAACCTATTTCGTCTTCTGCACTAAAAGCACAAAATGTAAAAGTGTTTGTGGATAATGGTACTGACGAACCTGGTTTTGTTGACGTGGTTGTGGCGCGTGAAATGTCTAAAGCTGACATTGAACATGTTATTGGTGAATATCGCCAAGCGGCGTTAAATGCGATTGAAGCAGGTTTTGATGGCATAGAATTGCATGCTGCAAACGGTTATTTAATTAACCAGTTTATCGATTCTGAAGCGAATAATCGTATTGACGAATATGGTGGTAGTATCGAAAACCGCCTGCGTTTCTTAGGTGAAGTGGTTGGTGCAATGACTGATGCCATCGGTGCTGATCGTGTTGGTGTACGTCTTGCGCCATTTACATCTTTAAATGGTACTGTTGATGCAACCCCCATTGAAACCTATACCGCAGCGGCAGTATTACTTAACAGTTTAAATGTGGTTTACATTCATTTTGCTGAAGTCGATTGGGATGATGCCCCCGAGACTCCTGCAGCGTTTAAAGATGCAGTTCGAGCGGCCTATAAAGGGATACTAATTTATGCTGGTCGTTACGACGGTGAAAAAGGCACACAGGCAATTAACGATGGCCTAGCTGATATGATTGGTTTTGGTCGACCATTTGTATCTAATCCTGATTTGCCAAACCGCATTAAGCATGGTTATCCATTAGCGGTGCACACACCAGAGACATTATTTGGCGGCTCTGAAAAAGGCTTAACTGATTACCCACAATACAGCCCAAGTTAATAGCAATCGTGCTGTTTAACTAAGTGAATATTAGAGCGATTCTGACGTAACGTTAGGATCGCTTTGTGCGTATAGACCACTTATCAATCTGCATATGTCTTTGTGTAAGGCTGTATCATTCAGCGTTGCCAAAACCTTACTCCTTTAGCCCTGCCATAAGCTGAAAAAACGTTGAATGAAAAACCAATGAGTTGCGCGGCAAACTATTCTTATACTGGCCACTATGCTTGCTGCTGTGGGTTGGATAGCTTCCAAACTTGTAATTTTAGACATGCTTGGAGAAGTGTTTGTTGATGCTAAAACTAAGTGAAGCTATTGATACTAAAGCGGAGTGGCGATTTGATTAATCTCAGCATTAAACTGAGATTAATCATAATTGAATTAACTAAAGTTTTCGTGGTAAGCAATCATAAAGTCTTCTCTTATTAACTGCTCTAAATGTATGGCGCGTTCTGTGGGGCAAAAAATCATGATATGCACATTTTGCTCGCCGTTAATGCCGCTGGTGATATGAATATGCGGTTCGCTGCCGGGTAAATCGACACCAGCATGTTTTTCTATTACACCGTTGTAACGCTTGGCCACTTCAATAAAGTCTTCACAGTGCTGTTCTATTTGACGGGTTAACGCCGGAAACAATGTATAGAGATTAACAAACTGGACTACGGTAATCGTTATGTTGTGGTAAACATAACGTTTCATAAAGTTGAGGTTTTTAACCGCATAGGTAAAAAACATACTGTTAGGTAACGTCGCGGTTTTACCTGTGTAATGGTATTGACCATGATCGAGGTCGATCTCTTGGATCACGGTGGCCATTAAGTTATGTTCAATCACTTCGCCATATATTTTTCCTACTTCAATCCAATCACCAATCACAAATGAACGTGAACTCGCGCGTTGTATTGAGCCGGTAAAACACAAAATAATTTCTTTTGATGCTATGACTAAAGCAATGGCAATAGCGGTAACTGACAGCGCAAACTTGCTAACTTCGGATTGCCAAAGTATGAACAAAATAACCAGTATTAAAATGAAGGTGCCATTTTTAGTGCGTGACATCCATTTGCGCTGCACATCAGAAAGAAAAGCGACGTCGCCACGAATACTTGAAATGATAAAACGTTTTATCACTGAGATAAGCATTATTATTAACACCGTTAATAATAATTTGTGTTCAAGAAAGAAATCGACGATCAAAGTTATATTATCTATCAAACCTGTTACCTACTTTGTTTGTGTTTTCACACTGATGGTGCTGAATTACGGACATTCCGGCCGTCACTCTATTGGCAATAGCAGCAGAAGACAAGGTAATTAGGCCATAACAGCATGAGGTCTAACCTGGTGCAGCATTTAACACTTAGTCAACTTCGGTAAACTTGCCCCTTAATAAACACGATAAAACCATTAATGTGGCTGACATTAATGGTTTTAAGCGTATCGACATGCGGAATAAAGAAATGAATATGTTAGCTGGTGATCATTTTAGTTAGATTGGTAGTAAATAACCGTTGGTGTTATTGCTATAACATCATCATATGGATACCCCAAAGCATTTGGCTGCCCTTTTACTGGCTTAACATCTGAGTTGTCGCTTAGCTTAACTCCCCAATGATTATTACTAATACCTTCGAAAATAATATTAATTACCCCGTAACTTTCTTTAACCATCGCGGTAACGTGGTGCTTGGCCATAATGTCTCTTACCCTAGCTGAGCGTGTTGAGCACATATTACACGCTTCTATATTGGTGACATTTTTAAAAAAAGTGGCATCGCCTGAAGGAACAAACCCAGCTACTGCTGACGGTTGATATTGAATAATACCTGCGGGGGTGAAAAATGCGTTATTGACTCTAAATACATTATCATCTGACTGCTGCACGATAGTGATATCGACATTGTCCTTAAAAAAAACACGGATTACGTCTTGCTGTATCAGCAATTTGTTGATGGCCTTAACCCTTTGGTTTCGGCATGATGTTTCATTGCACAGTACTCGATTGGGCAAACTGGTGACAAAGTTGGGGTCGGCTTTAAATATCGCGTTACTCATTACACCTAAGTTGAAATTAGCAAAATCATTTTTATCCTCTGCTGAGGTAAATTTTGTAGGGTGCACATCAAGCAAACCATACGGTGAGGCTAATCCGGGTAATATTTCTGCAATGCCATTTTTGGGTAATAAACCCCGTAAATGATTTATTGTTGCACGGTACTCTTTATCAGAATCTGCGGTGAGGAAATTTGGTAAGTTGTTAGCGCAGACAACTATCGGCACTAGCAATGAGCATAACAAAAATAGATAAGTGGCTCTCATAGGTGAGTAACATCCTTTTAACGTCATAGTTAACGTCATTGTTAACGTCATTGTTGCTTAAGCAAAACACAATTTTGTTGTCATGATGTTATAAAAACAAGCAAAGTGAAAGCTGTACGTTGTCATTATTAGTACTCTTTACTCAATAATGTCGACTCGGTTAGAGTGCAGACTTCACAATAAACCGAGCACTCTGCACATGTATATTACTTAGCGCTAAACACGTGAACAATTATTGATGACAAGTTCACTCAGAATAAGCAGAGCCACTATCGTTCTGCCTCATTTGGCGTTAACTAGGTAACACGATAACGCCGAGTTGCTCTAATAATTGCTCTTGTTGCCAGTCGCAGATTTTGACCCCCGTTAAGTTAACTCGACGAGGATCCAAACCGGTTAATTCACAATGTGATAAATCACAATATTGCATATCAAATTGTTGCCAGCTATTGGATGAAAATTCACCGCGACTTAAATCTGAACCTTTAAAAGAGGCCTTTTGTAAATTGGCGCCCGTCCAACGGTTTTCGAACAAGTCACATTTTTCAATGCATTGCTTTTCAAAGTCGGTATAAGACAAATTACAGCCGGTGATATACACCAAGCAAAAATAACTTTTGTGTGAAATCTGGTTTACAAAGCTGGTTT
>NZ_PJAP01000533.1:0-5453 GCF_002836795.1 Shewanella sp. 11B5
TTAACGGTCGCGGTGAAGGTATGGCGTTCGCTGATGTGTCAGAAGTAGAAAAAGCTTACGCTACTGGTGTTGCTGAACTACATGCTCGCGTTAAAGTACGGATTACCGAAACGAACATCGCAGATGATGGCGAAAGAACTAAATCAACTCGTATCATTGATACCACAGTTGGTCGTGCTCTTTTATCATTAATTTTGCCTGAAGGCTTATCGTATGATTTGGTTAACCAAAACATGGGTAAGAAACAGATTTCTAAACTGTTGAACACTTGTTATCGTCAACTAGGTCTTAAAGATACCGTTATCTTTGCTGACCAATTGATGTATACCGGTTTCCGTTTTGCAACCATTTCCGGTGCCTCTGTTGGTATCGATGACATGGTTATTCCAGACGAGAAATACACCTTAGTAGCTGACGCTGAAGCTGAAGTGCTTGAAATTCAAGAGCAGTTCCAATCAGGTCTTGTTACTGCCGGTGAACGTTACAACAAAGTCATCGATATCTGGGCAAGTGCGAACGAAAAAGTTTCAAAAGCGATGATGGAAAACCTGTCAACTGAGACAGTGATTAACCGTGATGGCGTACCTGAGCAACAAGCTTCGTTTAACAGCATCTATATGATGGCTGACTCGGGCGCTCGTGGTAGTGCTGCACAAATCCGTCAGTTAGCGGGTATGCGTGGTTTGATGGCTAAGCCAGATGGCTCAATCATCGAAACCCCAATTACGGCTAACTTCCGTGAAGGTCTAAACGTACTTCAGTACTTTATTTCTACTCACGGTGCGCGTAAAGGTCTTGCCGATACAGCATTGAAGACAGCTAACTCGGGTTACTTGACTCGTCGTTTAGTAGACGTGGCACAAGACTTAGTCGTTATCGAAGATGACTGTGGTGTTGAGCATGGTCTTACAATGAAACCGCTTATTGAAGGTGGTGATGTTGTTGAGCCATTGCGTGAACGTGTTCTAGGTCGTGTAGTTGCTCTTGACGTAATGAAGCCAGGTACTAATGAAGTGCTTGCTCCACGCAACACACTTCTTGATGAAGCATGGTGTAATACGTTAGAAGAACACAGCATTGATGAAGTGATTGTACGTTCTGTAATTACCTGTGACACAGACTTCGGTGTGTGTGCAGCGTGTTATGGTCGTGACTTGGCTCGTGGTCATATTATTAACCACGGTGAAGCTATTGGTGTTGTTGCAGCTCAGTCAATTGGTGAACCTGGTACACAGTTAACCATGCGTACCTTCCACATTGGTGGTGCGGCGTCTCGAGCTTCTGCAGAAAACAACGTTCAAGTTAAGAACGCGGGTTCTCTGAAGTTACACAATGCGAAGCATGTTTCTAACATCGACGGTAAGCTCGTTATCGTATCTCGTTCTTCTGAGTTAGCCATCATCGATGAGCTAGGTCGTGAGAAAGAGCGTTATAAAGTGCCTTACGGTACAGTATTAGAGAAATTGGAAGACAGTGAAGTTGCAGCTGGCGAAATCATCGCTAACTGGGATCCACATACTCACCCAATTATTTCTGAAGTTGCTGGTAGCGTGAAGTTCGTTGACATGATTGATGGTGTCACTATGACACGTCAAACAGATGAGTTAACGGGCCTATCTTCTGTAGTTGTGCTCGATGTTGGTGCGCGTACTTCAGCCGGTAAAGAATTGCGTCCAGCAATTCGCTTAGTTGATGCCGATGGTAATGATTTAATGATCCCTGGTACTGAAGTACCAGCTCAATACTTCTTACCGGGTAACGCGATTGTATCGAAAGATGATAACGCGAAAATCAACGTTGGTGACCCATTAGCACGTATTCCACAAGAATCGTCTAAAACTCGCGACATCACCGGTGGTCTTCCACGTGTTGCTGACTTATTCGAAGCGCGTAAACCAAAAGAGCCTGCAATTCTTGCAGAAATCTCTGGTACGATCTCGTTCGGTAAGGAAACGAAGGGTAAACGTCGTCTAGTGATCACTCCAGCTGATGGCAGTGAACATTATGAAGAAATGATCCCTAAGTGGCGTAACTTGAACGTGTTCGAAGGTGAAAAAGTCGAACGTGGGGAAGTTATTGCAGACGGTCCAGAAGCGGCTCATGACATCTTGCGTCTTCGTGGTATCCACAACGTAGCAAACTACATTGTGAACGAAGTACAGGACGTTTACCGTCTACAGGGCGTTAAGATCAACGATAAGCACATCGAAGTTATCATTCGTCAAATGTTACGTAAGTGTCTAATCACTTCAACAGGCGACACTGAGTTCTTAGAAGGTGAGCAAGCAGAAGTATCACGCGTGAAGATTGCTAACCGTGAGCTAATCGCTCAAGGTAAAACACCTGCAACGTTTGAACGTGAATTACTCGGTATTACCAAAGCTTCTTTGGCAACTGAATCATTCATCTCTGCTGCATCGTTCCAGGAAACCACTCGTGTGTTAACTGAAGCGGCCGTTGGCGGTAAGAGCGATCCATTACGTGGTTTGAAAGAAAACGTAATTGTAGGTCGTTTGATCCCAGCAGGTACAGGTTATGCTTATCACAAAACCCGTAACGAAGAACGTGCTAAAGTATTAAGCTCTCGTGGCAAAGTGGAAACTACTACAGTAACCGCAAGCGAAGCTGAAAAGAACCTAGCAGATCTACTAAATCTGGCCGGTAGCCAAGATTAAGTTAGTATTTTGTTAAAAAAAGGCGCCAATGGCGCCTTTTTTATTGGAATTTGCACGAAAAGTTGTCTATTTCTTGACAGGCAGCCATTACCTTTCTAAAATTCCGCGTCCCACCATTGTGGGATATAGATTTTTCACACCTAATTGTTGAGCTTAAATCAACTTTCGGAGCTATACATGGCAACTGTTAACCAGTTGGTACGTAAGCCACGCACGCCAAAAGTCGAAAAGACTAATGTGCCTGCGTTGAACGCGTGCCCACAAAAACGTGGTGTTTGTACTCGTGTGTACACTACAACACCTAAAAAACCTAACTCTGCACTACGTAAAGTAGCTCGTGTGCGTCTAACTAACGGTTTCGAAGTAACTTCGTATATCGGTGGTGAAGGCCATAACTTGCAAGAGCACAGTGTAATTCTAATCCGTGGTGGTCGTGTTAAAGACTTACCTGGTGTGCGTTACCACACTGTTCGTGGCGCATTAGACTGTGCTGGCGTGACTTCACGTCGCCAAGGCCGTTCTAAGTACGGTGCTAAGCGTCCTAAGTCTTAACGTATCCCGTTTAAGTAAGGCCAAGCTAGTATTTATTTGACATTCCAGTTTTGGAAATACCTGAAGCATACGGAGAATTAATATGCCAAGACGTCGCGTTGTAGGACAACGTAAAATCCTACCAGATCCAAAGTTTCACAGTGAGTTGTTGGCTAAGTTCATCAACGTCATTATGCAGGACGGCAAAAAGTCGACTGCAGAAAAAATTATCTACAAGGCACTAGATGTTGTCGCTGAAAAGAAAAGCGAAAATCATTTAAGTATCCTTGAGGCAGCCCTTGATAACGTTCGCCCATCAGTCGAAGTTAAATCTCGTCGTGTTGGTGGTTCTACTTATCAAGTACCATGTGAAGTTCGTCCAGTGCGTCGTAACGCACTAGCGATGCGCTGGTTAGTTGAAGCTGCTCGCAAGCGTGGTGAAAAATCTATGGCTCTACGTCTAGCAGGTGAAATGCTAGATGCGTCTGAAAACAAAGGTACTGCGGTTAAGAAGCGTGAAGACGTGCATCGCATGGCTGAAGCTAACAAAGCCTTTGCCCATTACCGTTGGTAATATGATGGAGCGGACTTCGGTCCGCTCCATATTGTTGATATTGCTGAAGCCAAAAGCTTTAGCTGAGAGGGTATAAATAGTGGCTCGTACAACCCCAATTGAGCGTTATCGTAATATCGGTATTGTAGCTCATGTGGATGCAGGTAAAACTACCACAACAGAACGTGTTCTGTTCTATACCGGTATGTCTCATAAAATCGGTGAGGTGCATGACGGCGCCGCCACGACAGATTGGATGGTACAAGAGCAAGAGCGTGGTATTACTATCACCTCAGCCGCTGTAACCACATTTTGGCGCGGAATGGAGGCTCAGTTCGCTGAACACCGAATTAATATCATCGATACCCCAGGTCACGTAGACTTCACTATTGAAGTCGAGCGTTCATTACGCGTACTCGATGGCGCTGTAGTAGTCTTCTGCGGCTCGTCTGGCGTTGAACCACAATCTGAAACCGTATGGCGTCAAGCTGACAAATACCACGTTCCGCGTTTGGTGTTTGTTAATAAGATGGACCGTGCAGGTGCAGATTTTGACCGTGTAATAAATCAAATTCGTAACCGCCTTGGTGCGACTTGTGTGCCAATTCAATTGAATATTGGTGCAGAAGAAAACTTCAAGGGTGTTATTGATTTAATTAAGATGAAAGCCATTAACTGGTCTGAAACAGATCAGGGTATGACTTTCACTTATGAAGACATTCCTGCAAATCTAGCAGCAAAAGCTGCAGAAATGCATGAGTATCTCGTGGAAGCAGCAGCTGAAGCCTCTGATGAACTGATGAATAAGTACCTTGAAGAAGGTGAGTTATCAGAAGTCGAGATCAAAACAGCGTTGCGTCAGCGCACAATTAACAATGAGATCGTGTTAGCCACTTGCGGTTCTGCATTTAAGAACAAAGGTGTGCAAGCGGTACTCGATGCGGTAGTTGACTTCTTACCCGCTCCTATTGATGTTCCTGCAATTACAGGCATCGATGAAAGCGAAAATGAAGTAAAACGCCCACCAGATGACAATGCCCCTTTTGCGGCTTTAGCATTTAAAATTGCGACTGATCCATTTGTTGGTACACTGACCTTTATCCGCGTGTATTCAGGTGTACTTGAATCAGGTGCTGGTGTTTATAATTCTGTTAAACAGAAACGTGAACGAGTAGGTCGAATTGTGCAAATGCACGCAAATGACCGAACAGAACTGAAAGAAGTACGTGCTGGCGATATTGCAGCTGCTATCGGTCTTAAAGATGTAACAACCGGTGATACTCTTTGCGATAATAATCACAGAGTGATTCTTGAGCGCATGGATTTCCCTGAACCCGTAATTACCATAGCCGTTGAGCCACGTTCAAAAGCAGACCAAGATAAAATGGGAATTGCGCTGCAAAAATTAGCAGCAGAAGATCCATCATTCAAAGTTGAGACTGATGAAGAGTCGGCACAAACACTAATATCTGGTATGGGCGAATTGCATCTAGACATTATCGTTGACCGTATGCGTCGCGAATTTGGTGTAGAGTGTAACGTAGGTAAACCTCAGGTTGCTTACCGTGAAACAATTCGTTCTAAAGTAGAAGTGGAAGGTAAATTCGTACGTCAATCTGGCGGACGTGGCCAATTTGGTCATGTTTGGTTAAGAATTGAACCACTCGAAGAGGGTGCGGGCTACGAATTTGTTA
>NZ_PJAP01000534.1:0-5447 GCF_002836795.1 Shewanella sp. 11B5
AGGGAAAGAATACTGCTGTACGCACGATTTCTATTTGTCGGTAAAGTAACCATAAAAGGTGAGCTCAAAACGGTTGTCTCGCCGCTACTGTTTAATGAAGCCACCATTGAACAAGATAACCATAGTTTCTATTTTTCGGCCCAAGCTGAAGACACTGAAATCAATGAAGCCCTGCTGCAACAATTGCTACCAGAAGATAATGAGCTATCACAACAGCTCATTAATGAAGACGTACATTCACCGTCGTTTTGGACGTCATTCTTTAATCACAATCACATAGACATTCATTCGCTTGAATTACTGAACTATCCAAAACTTGCCGAACACCAAGACATTAAAAAAGCGTTAACCCAAAAAACACCCCGTTTGTTACCTATTTCGATGCTACTTTTTGTTGAGCGGTCTTCGAGCAGTCGTGGTGTTCTTCACGAATTAGAAAGTATCATTAACGCCAATGAACAATCGGCTCCCATTTGTAAGCTGTTTAACCAAACGTTTGAAAAACGGGCTGTAAGACTCAGAGAGCCGATACTTAAATATGACTTTTTACCGGGGTTATTATCTACGCCACAAAAGAAAGTTATTCATATCGCTGCCAATACCGATTTAGGCTGCGTGTCTGGTCCGCCAGGAACGGGCAAGAGCTACACCATAGCGGCTGTTGCTGCCGAACATATGGCGCGCGGTGAGTCGGTGCTTATTGTGGCCAATAATGACGTAGCCCTTGATGTGATTGCAGCTAAATTGGCGTGTAATTTTAACTTGGGCGAAGTGTCTATTCGAGCAGGACAAAAAGCATTTTTAAAACAATTAAAAGATTATACCGCGGACTTACTCGCAGGATACTTTAGCAATGACTTAAGCCAAAGCCCGCAAGCATGTGAAGACGAACTGAATAAGCTGCAACAATTACTGATAAAACTGGAAAAACGTTTCCTGGCGTTCAGTCGCAGGTCTATTAGCCGTGGTTTGCACCTACATAAACTTCAAGCACAACAATCAACATGGCTAAAACGGGTTTATTTGTTTTTTACCCAAGGGTCAATAAACCAATGGCATCGACAATGGGATGCGTTAAACACTATCAACAAGCACACTGTCACGCGGGAAACACTGGCAGCTGAATATCTTAACGCACTAAAAAAGAATAACTTAACCACTTTAGTTAATCAGCACCGTAAATCGCTACAGGCCTTTAACCAAGCTATTCGCAGTAGAACGTCTAGTAAACAACTCGCGTTATTTGAAAAAATAGAATACACCACATTATTTGCCGCATTTCCCATCTGGCTCGCCAGC
Source organism: Shewanella sp. 11B5 (assembly GCF_002836795.1). NCBI lineage: Bacteria > Pseudomonadati > Pseudomonadota > Gammaproteobacteria > Alteromonadales > Shewanellaceae > Shewanella > Shewanella sp. 11B5. The sequence continues at coordinate 1,300 of NZ_PJAP01000534.1, forward strand.
TTAAACAGCCTACACAGAGTATTGCCGCTTAATCGCGAAATGTTTGATTTAGTGATTATTGACGAGGCAACACAGTGCAACATTAGCAGTTGCTTACCTGCGCTATACCGTGCAAAACGTGTATTGATTGTTGGCGACACTAAGCAATTAAAACATTATTCCTTTTTAGCCAGAAGCAAACAAACTCAATTGCTTGCCAAAAATAATGTGCCCGAAAACAGCCCAGGTGCCATCAGTTATCGAGATAATTCCATCTTAGATTTAGCGTTAAAAACGTTAATTAGCGCGCAAGAGTTGGCCTTTTTAGATGAACACTTTAGAAGTAAGCCTGAGCTGATTCATTTTAGTAACCAGTCTTTTTATCAATCTAAATTAAAAATCATGCAACATCGCCCCTGCACCCGTTCAGGCCATTTGCACCTTCATCGTATAGCCGGTACTCGTGACGCATCGGGCGTTAACCCACAAGAAGCACAGAGTTTATTAGCAGAGATCCAACATCAAATAACACAAGATGCCCAAACAGGCATAACTCATAGTATTGGGATTATCTCGCCTTTTAGCGCACAGGCTGAATATATCGCCACATTGATTGAGCAGAAGATCCCTCAAACAGATGTAATTAAACACAGCGTACGCGCAGCCACGCCGTTTGGGTTTCAAGGCGAAGAGCGGGACATTATGCTGATTTCGTTTGCGATTGATAACAACAGTAAACGTACGGCTGCCTATTTAAATAAAGCGGATGTGTTTAACGTCACCATTACCAGGGCACGTCAAAAGCAGTTGATATATTTGTCTATTGATGACTCGTTATTACCAGAACACAACCTGTTACGCCAATATGTTACTTCTATAACAACCTTTAATGCCAAACACAGCATGACCACCGAGATAGACACATTTCAACAAGAGATCATTGAGGTATTAGCAAGGTACAAGGTAGATACTTGGGCAGGGTATACCATTGCCGGAACCGAAATAGATCTATTGTGTCGTTACGCAGACAAATACCTTGCTGTTGATCTTATTGGTTTTCCTGGGCCTTGGGCTAACTTTTTTGAGCTAACAACCTACAAATTATTTAAACGGGCTGGCGTTGAAGTATTGCCCATAAGCTACGGATTGTGGATTGTTGATAAACAAGCGTGCATAGATAAAATCACTCAAACACTAAAGTGTGGAATCAATAATATCAGCGAAGCATAAAGGAGGATGTTACGAGGAAGATGAGTGTTTGAATACTCGTGTTTGAATGCTCGTGTTTGCATTCAATGAACGCATTGAAGCCCCCTAAAATGGCACTTCAATGCTTCATGCGGTTACTTTTTACGTAACAAATAATCCCACATGGTTTTAATCCGTTGCCAAATCCCTGGATGATCTACCGTATGAGGTAATTCCTCGACGGGTTTTGATGGCGGTTTTATCATCGGAGATAGGCTTTCTAAAAACTCGGTCAATGATTCGGCTAATTTAGTGCGCTGTTTTTCACCAGGAATTTCAATCCACACACTGCCATCGTCATTGTTTACCGTCAGCATTTCGTCGCCCTCGCCTAACACACCAATAAACCAAGTTGCTGGTTGTTTAAGCTTTTTCTTCATGATCAAATGACCAATTACATTTTGTTGCAAATTTTCAAAGTCATCTTGATTCCATGCTTGGAGTAATTCACCGTCACCAAATGATGCAGTAAACGGTAATGGCGCTGAAAAATATTGGCCATAAAATGCATGAATATCTTGGTGTAATTGAATATTTAATGCATGCTCCACGTTACTAAAGTCAGCGACATTGTCACGTTTAACAGGCTGCCAGAACACGGTATCATCAGTGTCCGCATTAAATGTACCTTGAATACATATTGAGTCTTCGCCCAAAGGATAATAGCGCGGAAATTCAGATAGCGTATCTTGATAAGATTTAAGATAATTTTTTATAAAGCAATCTAATGCAGATGAACAAGACACTTAAGCCACTCGTAGTTTATAATAAAACCATATTTTGACACGGAAACCGATTAGATGACACACAATCACGACCCTTATAGTGATGCAGCAGCATTAAAAGGCCTTACATTAGGCCAAGCAACTGCTTATCAAGCTGAGTATGACGCGTCACTGCTGCAAGGGGTTCCACGTAAACTTAACCGAGATGCTATTGAATTAAGTGGTGAACTCCCTTTTCACGGTACCGATATTTGGACCGGATATGAATTGTCTTGGCTTAATGCTAAAGGCAAGCCTGTTGTTGCCATTTTGGAAGTTCAGTTAGATATCAACAGTGTCAATTTGATTGAATCTAAATCGTTTAAACTGTACTTAAATAGTTTTAACCAAACTAAGTTTGACGGTGTCGAAGCCGTACAAGAAACCTTAAGCCGCGATTTAGCCGCTTGTGCTGAAGGCGAAGTGACCGTAAAAGTCATCGAACCTAAGCATTTTAATCTTGAACGAATTATTGATTTGCCGGGTACGTGTATTGATGACTTGGATATTGAAGTAACCGAGTACGAATTTAATCCAGACCATTTAATCGGTGGTACAGATCCTGATAAAAACGTGGCAGAAACACTGAACTCAAACTTATTGAAGTCTAATTGTTTAATCACCTCGCAACCCGATTGGGGCAGTGTGATGGTCCGTTATCAAGGCCCTAAAATTGATCGTGAAAAATTGCTGCGCTATTTAATCTCATTCCGTCAGCATAATGAGTTTCACGAACAGTGCGTTGAGCGTATTTTTGTCGACTTAAAAAAATACTGCCAGTGTACTAAGTTAACCGTTTACGCACGTTACACGCGTCGTGGTGGCTTAGACATCAATCCATACCGCAGCGACTTTGAAAACCCACCTGAATCAAATCGCTTAGCCAGACAATAATCGCGATTGATGATGTGAACGATTCATCATCGCCAATGGTTACTAGCTGAAAAACATGAAAGCCAACCTAAATCAGGTTGGCTTTTTTATTGGCAGTTTGCTGTGGCTCACAGCCTTATTTACAGCGCGCGATATAAAACCCTAAGTTGAGAGGTTATAAGCCTTTTCTATTAACTCAACGATGGTTTTCCTTAACCAAATACACGACTTGTCTAACGCATGCTTAGTTGGCCAAATGCTGTACAAATCGATTGGACGAGTTTCAAAAGGTAGTTCAAGTAACGTCAGTTTAAACAACTCAGCGTAGTTTTGGGTGAAAATATAAGGGGCAATACCAATCGCGTTAGACTTGCTGATCAACGACAGCATACTTAATAAAGATGACTGCTCACTGTATAAAGTTCGTTGTGGCAAAGGTGCGTTAGCAATAATGTCCGCCACACGCATATTGTCGCGATGAAATCGATACATAACGTGTTCGGCTGCAAAATAGTCGTCTCGACTTAGATGGTTTTTTATCACCGGATGGCTTTGGCGCACCACACAGACTATTCGTTCTTGTGCAACTTTTTGGCAACTAAACATTTTCAGTTTTGGTGGCACGATATCGATGACCAAATCCACTTTTTGCATTTGCAAATCTTGAAACTGCTCAGCCTCAAAAACAGGTGAGTTGCGTAGCACCACCCTGACAGACAAATGCGCTAATGCGTTATCTAACTGCGGTTGTAACAAATCGATAACAGCTTCATTAGCATAAATGGTAAACACCCGTTTAGAGGTACTAGGGTCGAACGCTTTAATCCCCATTAACGTTTGTTCAATGGTATCAAGCATAGGTTGTACAGTATCAAAAATATGAGTTCCGATGGCTGTTGGCTCAATACCACGACCGACACGAATAAACAATTCACATTCCAGAGCATGCTTAAGACGGTTAATCGCATTACTGACCGATGATTGCGTTAACCCTAACTGCTCTGCCGCACGAGTGATAGACGAATGCTGACACACAGTACAGAATACCCGCAATAAGTTTAAATCCAGCATGGGCAGTTTGTTATCGACTTGCTGACCTAGCTTATTGGTTATTTCATCACCCATGTTGGCTCCATCGCCCTGCTCTGTTTATTCCATGCTTTTAAACCAAGATTTCCACTTACTGGCTTTAGCGACATGACTAATACGTTATCCATGCCTTATACATTCACAACATAAATGCATTACCACCATTTAGCTATAGTTATCTTTTGATGTTTAGCC
>NZ_PJAP01000535.1:0-5444 GCF_002836795.1 Shewanella sp. 11B5
GAAGCAGTTTATCTCTCTCAATCAAACGATCCCTGGTTAGTCAGTAATCAATTTCAACAAGATGCTATTAAATCTGAGAGTATCGCGGCAGGAACTTTACCAGATCCAAAAATCAGTGTTGGTTTAGCTAATTTGTCCATAAACACTTTTGATTTTGGACAAGAAGCAATGACTCAAATGAAAATTGGTGTCACTCAAATGTTTCCCCGTGGGGATAGCTTAAGTTTACGCCAACAACAACTTGAGTTAACGGCTGAACAATATCCTTTCTTAAGACAAGATAGACGAGCAAAGTTAAGTGTCACCACAGCTCAAATTTGGTTTGATGTATATAAAGCGCAAGAGAGCATTGCACTGATTGAGCGCAATCGGAACTTATTTGAACAACTATCAGATGTTGTTAAAGCTGGGTATTCATCTGCTTTAGTTAAATCTAATCAGCAGGATATTATTCGTGCTCAGTTAGAGGTGACCCGTCTTGAAGATAAGCTGACCGTTTTGGCCCAGCAAGAAGATATGTTTAAACAGAAATTATCTGAATGGGTTGGTAAGGCATTTGTTGATGAATATCGAATAGGTCATGAACAAGATTATGAGCTGTTATTTTCGACGTTTACCGTCCCTAATATACTTCCTCAAATTAAACTAACGAATCCTAATCTTTATTTCGATGAGGAAAAAAGCCAACATTACCAACAGTCTCTGTATGAAGCGTTCTCTGTTCATCCACTCATTTCAGCATTGGAGCAAAGAATTGAGTCAAGCCGAAAAGGTGTCGAGTTAAAAAAGCAATTGTATAAGCCAGAATGGGGTGTAAATGCTGGATACAGTTATCGAGGCAATGATCCTATGGGTAATTCTCGCGATGATTTGCTATCAATTGGTGTGAGTTTTGATTTACCAATATTTACTTCGTCAAAACAAGACAAGCAAGTTCAAGCCGCTATTTATCAATCGGAATCAATTAAAACGGAAAAGTGGTTACTGCTTCGAAACATGATGGCGTCATACGGTACTGCGAAAGCGCAACTTCTTAAATTGGAACAACGTCAGACACTCTATAACGATTTTTTATTACCTCAAATGCAAGATCAAGCAGATGCGTCGCTAACGGCTTACACAAATGATAAGGGTGATTTCGCTGAAGTCGTACGTTCCCTCATTGCTCAATTAAATACTCAATTAGATGCTTTGGCCATTAACGTTGATTTACAGAAAGTTAAAGTTCAATTGAACTATTTTTTTACCCCTAAAGTGGGCCCAGTTAGCATCTCACATAAATCTTATGTTGATGGAGAAGTAAAATGAACAGCAATTTGAAAATGATCAGCATATTAGTTATCGGTATTCTTACTGGTATTAGTGCATCAATCCTATATACACCACAGAATCAAGTAGTTTCAGAGGACAAAGCAAAAGCTAAGCCATCATATTGGGTCGCACCTATGAATCCTAATTTTCGTAGCGATAAACCCGGGAAATCACCCATGGGTATGGACATGATACCAGTGTACGAAGATGCAGCTGGCTCGACAGATTTTGGACCGGGTGCAATTTCAATTTCACCCGCTGTGATTAATAAACTGGGTGTTCGCACAACTCAAGTCACTTTAGGAACACTACAAAATAATATTAAAACAGTGGGTTATGTCCAGTATGATCAAGACCACCTTATTCATATTAATCCAAGAGTTGAAGGATGGATTGAAGAACTTTATGTCAAAGCTTCTGGTGATCCGGTCGTTAAAGGGCAACCAATATATTCAATTTACTCTCCAGCTTTAGTTAATGCACAAGAGGAAATGTTATTAGCTTTAAATCGAAAAGATCAGCGTTTGATTACTGCATCTGAAGAACGATTGAAAGCGCTATTAATACCAAACGCGGAGATTAAAGCGCTACGTAAGAATAGAACGGTCAAACAAAATATTACATTTTATGCCCCTCAAAGTGGTGTTATTGATAATTTGAATATACGGGAAGGATCGTTTGTTAAACCGGGTATGACAATGTTTTCAATTGCTTCATTATCACAAGTATGGGTCGAAGCCGAGGTTTTTGAACGCCAAGCTAATATGGTTAAAGTTGGCCAAGCTGTTGAAATGAAATTAGATTACCTGCCTGGTCAATTTTGGCAGGGCAAAGTAGATTACGTCTATCCGACATTAGACAGTAAAACAAGAACGCTAAAAGTGAGATTGCGTTTCGATAATACCAATGCGGCATTAAAGCCAAATATGTTTGCACAAGTGTCGATAAAAACACGAAGTGAAGAGGACGTATTACTGTTACCAAGGGAGGCAGTTATTAGAACAGGAAACTCTGATCGAGTTGTACTTGCCCTCGGTGAAGGTAAATATAAATCTGTAGCGGTAACGTTAGGGCGATTAGATGGTGACAGCATTCAAATAGAATCAGGGCTGTACGAGGGAGATATTGTAGTCTCGTCTGCACAATTTTTATTGGATTCTGAATCAAATAAAACCTCTGATCTTAAACGTATGACAGCACCAGAAGATGAGCAAGAAAATATTCAAGCCATCACATCAGAAACCGCTTGGGTAGAAGCAAAAGTAAATAGTTTAATGGCTGCACATCGAATGATTAATGTGGACCATCAAGCTGTCAGTGAATGGGAATGGCCACAAATGACCATGGACTTTACTGTTGATGACAGTGTGGATTTCTCTGTATTTACCGTTGGTGCTGTGCTTCATATTGAATTAGAAAAAACATCAGATGGCGCGGTCAAAGTGGTAAATATACACAATCCCAAAACCACGGATGATGTTTCTAACACAACACATCAAGCTGATCATTCAGGAATGGAGTTGGGAGAATAGTCATGATTGAATCAATTATACGTTGGTCTGTTGCGAACAGATTTTTTGTCTTGCTTGCCAGTGCCATTCTCGTCGGCGCGGGTTTATTTTCTCTTAAAAATACCCCTATTGATGCTTTGCCTGATTTATCTGACGTTCAGGTAATCATTAAAACAAGTTATCCAGGTCAAGCCCCTCAAGTGGTTGAAGATCAAGTCACTTATCCATTGACGACGGCTATGCTGTCTGTGCCAGGAGCAGTAACGGTCAGGGGCTTCTCATTTTTTGGTGATTCATATGTCTATGTCATCTTCGATGAAGAAACCGATTTATATTGGGCTCGTAGTCGTGTGTTGGAGTACCTCAGTCAAGTCGTTTCAACGTTACCGGATAATGCAAAACCTCAATTAGGCCCTGATGCAACAGGAGTGGGCTGGGTATATTTATATGCACTCGTCGATAGAACAGGTAAGCACGATATTAGTGAGTTACGCAGTCTACAGGACTGGTTTTTAAAGTATGAATTACAAACTGTCCCAGGCGTGTCTGAAGTGAGTGCTCTAGGTGGGATGGTCAAACAGTATCAGATTAAGGTAGACCCTGATAAATTGCGTGCCTTTGGAATACCTTTAACGGCTATTCAAATGGCGATTAACCGCGGTAATCAAGAGATTGGTGCCTCAGTTGTCGAAATCGCTGAAGCAGAATATATGGTTCGCACAACAGGGTATCTTGAGAATAAGGAAGATATAGGCAATATCCCTTTAGGCGTTAACAATAATGGCACCCCATTACTGTTAAAAGATGTTGCGGATATAGGGACTGGACCGCAAATGCGCCGAGGTGTAGTCGATCTCAATGGTGAAGGTGAGACGGTTGGCGGCATTATTGTGATGCGATTTGGTGAAAATGCACAAAAGACTATTGATGGCGTTAAAGCTAAATTAGAGACATTGAAGAAAGGCCTTCCTGAGGGCGTGGAAGTGGTGACCGTTTACGATCGCAGTGGTTTGATTGAGAGAGCCGTATCAAACTTAGGGTTTAAACTGTTAGAGGAATTTTTAGTCGTTGCTTTAGTCTGTATGGTCTTTTTGGCGCATGTAAGATCTTCGCTTGTGGCGATCGTTAGTTTGCCTGTAGGGATTCTAAGCGCTTTTACTATCATGCACTTGCAGGGTTTAAATGCCAATATCATGTCTTTAGGTGGTATTGCTATTGCAATTGGTGCCATGGTCGATGGTGCCATCGTCATGATTGAAAATATGCATAAACATATGGAACGAACGCCATTGACGCCTGAAAACCGTTGGCAGATCGTTGCGCGATCTGCCAGCGAAGTTGGCCCTGCATTATTTTTTAGTCTACTGATTATTACTGTTAGTTTTTTACCGGTATTTACCCTCGAAGCACAGGAGGGAAGGATGTTTTCACCACTTGCATTTACTAAAACTTACGCAATGGCTGCATCGGCAGCGTTAGCTATTACCTTAGTACCAGTGCTAATGGGATACTTTATTCGGGGAAAAGTGCTTCCTGAACACAAAAACCCCGTTAATCGATTGTTAACTGCTGTATATATGCCAGTGTTGAAAAAAGTACTGGCTTTCCCGAAGATAACCCTCCTATTTGCGTTATTTGTGTTGGCAATTGGTGTGTGGCCGCTAAATAAAATTGGTAGTGAGTTTATGCCTCCATTAGATGAAGGCGATCTAATGTATATGCCGACCACTTACCCTGGTATTTCTATTGGTAAAGCTCGCCAATTAGTGCAACAAATGGATAAGTTAATTTACACAGTACCCGAGGTTAAAACCGTATTTGGCAAGGTTGGCCGAGCAGACTCTGCAACGGATCCTGCACCTCTAACAATGGTGGAAACGTTTATTCAGCTTAAGCCCAAAAGTGAGTGGAGAGAAGGCCTGACGACTGAGAGTTTAAAACAAGAATTAGACTCATTAGTAAAGTTACCCGGTGTGACGAACGCATGGGTAATGCCAATTAAAACCCGAATTGACATGTTAGCGACAGGGATCAAAACGCCTGTAGGCATTAAAATTGCTGGCCCTAGTCTCAATGAAATTGAGCAAATAGGTAAACAATTAGAGGAAATCCTAAAAAATGTTGAAGGGACTGCGTCAGTTTATGCTGAGAGGGTTGCAGGTGGTCGATATATCAAAGTTGATATCCAAAGGGAAAATGCAGCCCGGTATGGTTTAAATATAGCGGATGTTCAACAAGTTGTGGCTACAGCGATCGGTGGTATGAATATTTCACAAACAGTTGAAGGCTTAGAACGATATCCAATTAATTTACGCTATCCTCAGGATTATCGAAATTCTCCTGAAGCATTAGCTTTATTGCCTATCGTCACTCCGCAAGGTTTGAGGATTTCTTTAGGGGATGTAGCGGATATCGTTATCGAAAATGGACCACCAGGCATTAAAAGTGAAAATGCTCGCCTTAATGGTTGGGCTTATATCGATATTGAAGATGTCGATATCGGTAGTTATGTTGAAATAGCCCAAAAAGTTGTGAATGATAAATTGGTATTACCTGCCGGTTACTCTATTACCTGGGCTGGTCAATATGAGTATATGGAAAGAGCTAAAGCGAAGCTTACTT
>NZ_PJAP01000536.1:0-5434 GCF_002836795.1 Shewanella sp. 11B5
CGACAGTGATGACATAAATCCACCACCTCATTAAATGGAACCGTTGTCTACGCATTATTGGTGTACAGATAGCATTAATGGGTTTTCTTATACACGATACAAAACAAGGATGTCAGTGCCTATGCGCAATAATCAACCCGTTACCCTCAATCAGTACAACTTCGATGATGCTCTTCGTTTAATTTCAGGAACCGATCTTCGCGGCCATATTACCTATTGTAATGATGCTTTTGTTGAGGTCAGCGGCTTTGAAAAAAGTGAGTTAATCGGTAAACCACATAACCTTGTGCGTCATCCAGACATGCCAAGTGAAGTATTTAAAGATATGTGGGCATGTATCTCAAGCGGTAAAGTGTGGATGGGACTGGTTAAGAATCGTCGTAAAAATGGTGATTATTATTGGGTTAGCGCATTTGTTACTCCAGTATTCGAAAATAATAAAATAGCAGGTTACGAGTCTGTTAGGGTTACTGCATTACCAAGTGAAATTGCCCGTGCTGAAGCGGCTTATGCCAGAATAAAAGCTAATAAGTCACCAAGACCACTTCATGCAAAAATAAAACATCAAGTAATTAAATTATTACCCGCATGGTTACCAATGTTTATTTTGTCCATTGTATTAACTGAGTTCTGGGGGGGTGTCCCTGGTGCAATGGGTTTATTCACCCTTGTATTATCAACGGCTTGGTTGGGCTATAAACAGCAACAAGATTGGTATGAAGTCGTCAAACTTAATCCTAATTCGTTTACAGATCTCATTGTGGCAGAAACCTATTTTGCTGATTTTGGCGCTAAAGCGCAGGCAAAATTGGCTCTGGGTTGCGAAGTTGCTCGTTGTCGTACAGCGATGACGCGTATTGAAGATGCTGCAAAATCATTAGATGGCATTGTCGAGCACACTCAACTTGAGGCTGAATCAACGGCTAAAGCGGTAAGTTTACAAAGTGTATCAACACAACAGATTGCTTCGGCAATTACCCAGATGTCTACAGCTATTCAAGAAGTGTCCGCTAATGTCGAGCGTAATGCTTACAGCGCAAAAGAAGCATTAGACAATGTTACCGACGGAGCTCAACTGGCTAATCAAGCTAAACAGTCTATTGATGAATTAAATCTGTCTGTCGCGGATATCGCTAAAACAGTACGCGAGTTATCTGACTCTACAAATGAGATCGGCCAAGCGGCCAGTCTTATTTCGAGTATTGCCGACCAAACCAATTTGTTGGCCTTAAATGCCGCGATTGAAGCCGCAAGGGCGGGGGAACAAGGTCGTGGATTCAGCGTTGTTGCAGATGAAGTACGTTCCCTAGCACTGAAAACTCGAGAATCGACCGATAGAATTCACAGCATAGTGAGCGTACTAACGAAGCGAGCCAGTAATGCCGTTCAAGTGTCGGTTAGGGGGGAGCAAGCAGCCAGTAAAGGTGTTGAGATTGTTGATAAAACGCGTAACGCATTAGCGTCGATTAACCAATCCGTTGAACAAATTACCCAACTTACCTTAGATATGTCTGCGGCGGTAGAGCAGCAGAGTGCAGTCGCTGAGCATATTAATCAGCAAATTATTGATATTGCAGATTCTGCAGAAATTACTAAAGCTTCATCAGAAAAATCGTTACATAACAGTAGTGAATTGGGCCAGTCAGTGTTGATGGTTCGATCTATTATTAGGCGTTTTGCTGTAGGGACATTAGGTAAGAAATAGACGATACGCCACAGCATCTTTTACAGAGTCAAAATAGGCCAGACATCTTGCGATTACTGGCCTATTTTATTGTTTCTCTGACTACCGCTTTTATTACGCTACTGCTCAGAGTGTAAAGCGTTCAACAGAGGTGGTAAGCGAATGAGCTAATTGATTTAATTGCTGGCTTTGCTGTGTCATTGAAGCAGACTCCTGAGCATTTTGTTCTGCTGCATCGGCTGTTTGGGTCATTGTTTGCTCTATTTGTTGGCTATGGCTTACTTGTTCATTGGCTGCATGAGTAATGCTTTGGCTCATACCATTAATAGTACTAAGCGCCGCTTCTATTTGCTCGATTGCATCATGCAACGACTGGCTTTGTTCTACACATTCACTGGCTTGTATTTGTCCTTGTGAGATTGCTGTAACGGCATAAGTTGTTTCTTGCTGTAAGGCACTAATCATGGTTTGAATTTCGGCGGTTGATAGTTGCGTTCTAGAGGCTAATGAACGAACCTCATCAGCAACAACGGCAAAGCCACGCCCATGTTCACCCGCTCTTGCAGCTTCAATTGCAGCATTCAATGCTAGCAAATTGGTCTGATCGGCAATAGCACTGATGGTGGTTAAAATCCCACCAATATTATCACTGTGCTGACTGAGCTTTGCCATGATCTCCACAGAGTCGCGCAAGCTGGTTGATAAGGCTTCAATACGGAAACGGTTATCATTAGCAATGCTTTTTATTTGTAATCCTTGCGAGGAAGCTAATTTAACATGTTGTTCAGATTCAGAGGCTTGCTCATTGACCTGATTTGAACTGTGATGTATTTGCTCTGCAAGCTGCTTAGCTTGGCTAATATTGTTAATTTGTGCGGAAGCTGAAAGGGATATTGTTTCGCTTTGCGCTTGCGAGCGAATAGCGGATTCATCTAGCAGGTGTGCATCACGACTAATGTCTTGCAATAAATTAGTCAGGTCGTCAGACAGTTTATTGATGTTATCCATCAACTCGCCAAATTCATCATTATTTCTCTTGGTTAATCGCCGAGATAAATCACCGCTGGCAATTCGCGATAATGCACTGTTAATGGCTTGTAGGGGGCCTAACATGGCTTTTGAGGTAAAGTAATAGATAAACATCGCCATCAAGACAAACACCACCGCCATTGCAACAGCCAATGTTTGTGCGGTACTCACGTCATCAATCGCAACCATTTGTAACTGGTGGAATCGTTCGTTGGCGAGCTTTACTAATTGCTCTAACTGATTGTTAGTTGCATCAAAAAAGGTGTTGGCTTGCAGGTTACTATTCTCAGCTAAGCGCTGCTGATTGACGACATTTTCTTGTGCGAGATACAAGCTGCCTGGTTTATCGGTGAACTGTTTAATTGTTTGCAAGTTAGTGTCAAAATCTACAAATAGCTCAGTAACACCCAAAGGCTCTGCTTGTTGGGTTAAGTAGTTGCCATTAACCGTAATATTACCTAATAACATAGCCACATCTTGTTTATGAATATTCACAGCATCAACAGCGGTTAATCGGCCAAGTTCCGTCATGGTATTGCCTAGAGTAAACAGCATATCGTCGATGCGTACTCCGCCGCCAATGACTTCATTTAATAACTGCTGTTCGCCCGGCGGGGCTTCTATCAGTTCTAAATCAATCATATTGTTACTGGCATTAATTCGAACATTATCAAATTGCTGTTTTAGTGTGCCGAAGTTGTCGCGGTTTTGTCCTATTTCAAGTTTAGCGCCGAACATGATGTGCGATTGCTGTTCGTACTGCTGGTATGATTTTTGAGCTTGAGTTAATGACTGAAGCATTGTCGGTTGATCAGCCACTTTTGCAGATAATGTCTTTAATACCTCTCTGAACTCCAGTTGCAATTGCTTGAACCGCTTATAACTGAGGTCAATATTGTCATTATCGATTTGTGAATAAGCTAAACTGCCAGTTTTAGCCATTTTTAATAGGGTAATTTGCAAGGCATTTGACTGGTTTTGAACTGGTACTGCTAAGGTTTCGATATTAATATTGGCTGTTTGAATTTTACTCAAGGAATGATAAAAAAAACTACTTCCAGCAAGCAGTAATAAGCCAATCGAGGCAAATCCTAATGCTATTTTTTGTTTGATTGTCAATTCGAATATTGTCATTTAGTCTCTCATATTGTTATTTTTCTGACGTCATTCTTACTGTATTAATACTTAATCAAGCATGATTTTTGTCCAATAGTGACAAACTCTAGAGTAGTTGGTTGTTAAAATAATGTAAATGGTGTTATGTGAAATAGAAATATATCTTTGTTTTTAATGTTATATTTTTCTTTTTTAATCCAAATAAGTATCGAGAATATATGCTGGTTGCATAAGACTAGTCGACAATATCGTTAAGCTATTAACAATCTAATAGGCAAGCGATAATGCTTTGGGTATTATTTAAAAAGAGCAGTTGTTCTATTTTGAAATATTTAGCTTTATCGTTAGAAGAATTACTCTTATCACTGCTTTCAATTATTCGAGGTTAATGTGGGTCTACAATCAGTATCGCTAACGCAATCAAATGGCCAAGTACACCTCGTCTCGCCATCAAAAATCATTTGTATTGGGCGTAATTATGCCGAGCATATTCACGAACTCGGTAATGACATTCCTGATGATATGGTAGTGTTTCTTAAACCAAACTCAGCCATTACTAACACGTTATGTAGTCACTTAGGTGAGCCCTTACATTACGAAGCCGAGTTGTGCTTTATGGTGAATGATGGTCAGTTTAGTGCGGTTGGTGTTGGGCTTGATATGACCAAGCGTGAGCTGCAAACCAAGTTAAAAACCAAAGGTTTACCGTGGGAGCGTTCTAAAGCTTTTGATGGTTCGGCGTTATTCAGCGAATTTATTGCTATAACCGCAGACATCAAAGATTGGTGCTTTCAATTAACCATTGATAATGTCGTGACGCAATTAGGTCATCAGCAATTAATGATGTACCAGCCACACGCTATTTATAACGCCGTCAGTGAGTTTATGACCTTAAACGATGGTGACATTGTCATGACAGGGACACCCAAAGGCGTAGGTGTGGTGACAGAAAATACTACTTTTGAGCTGAGCTTATGGGCTAATGTGCCATTTACTGTATTTGAAGCTGCACTGTCGGGCGATAAACCGATTGAACAGCTTTGTGGTAACCCTGAAATCGTTAAGCAATGGCAGGCTAAGTAACGCTAGGTCGTGAAATAAACAATACTCGAAAAAAATGACCCTCTTACTAAAGAGGGTCATTTTTTTATGAAGGCATTAAATTGGTATTAATGCTACTTCATTAACGCTACGGCTTCCATGTCTAGCTCGATGTCGGTGCAACCTTTGGCGCAATAAATCCCTGGGGCTTTAGCACTTTTTGGTGCCTTTTTAGTGTTAGGCGGTAATTGCAGCGTCAGCGGTTTACTACAGTCGCTGCAAGTTGCGCTGTTACCTTTGAGCATGCGTTTTATCAGATTTTTTTGTTGATTAAAGGATGCCAATGTTGGGTCATTTATCGCTGAAAAATCGAGTTTCTGGGTATCGCTCATGTCGGTTCCTATCTTTCTAGCTGATCTCGCAATAAAGCGAGATCAATCTATTTCATTTGGTCGATCACTTTACTTGGTCAATTGGACGCCAGCGTTGTAATGCTACTGGAAGGCTAACACCTTGTGCCGTTAATAAATTAACTCGGGCCAAATAAGCTGCGCCATGCATTAA
>NZ_PJAP01000537.1:0-5430 GCF_002836795.1 Shewanella sp. 11B5
ATGCGTGCAGGAGAAATCGTTCATAGGATCAGAGAATTGCTGCAACGAAAAGGTACTGCAAGTACTGAGTTTGATGTGCAAGAACAATTAATGATTTGCCTAGACTTACTAGAGCATGAGTTCGAAAAAGAAAAAATCAACATCAAAACTCAATTCACTACCACTGAAATTAAGCTGCATGGTGATAAAGTTGGTTTTTGTCAGGTGTTGATTAACGTGTTAAAAAATGCCATTGATGCAGTGTCTGAAAAAGAGTTTCCACTTCATAGCCGCAAACGGATATTGATAGATTTACACATTGTTGATCAAAGTTTACAGCTGAAAATTTATGATAATGGTATTGGGTTAACCTGTGCCAACGATGATTTTAAAACAAGTTTCTTTACTACCAAAGCCAATGGTCTAGGGCTTGGGTTGGCTATTTGTAGTGATGTTATTGCGCTTTTTGGTGGTCAGATAAACTTATCAAAATGCAAAGATGACCCAAGCCCACCGTGGCGATATGGATGTCGGGTTCTCATTGTTATCCCATTAAATGCTATGCCAGATTAATCAATCAAATACTCTTCTTTACTGAAATTCCAACCTGTCTTTTTTGCTTATCTCATTTTATTGAGATGTTAAACCGTGACATCAATCAAATCACGCCCCTCAATGTGGTTTACCACAATACCCTTAATTTACATATGGATTAACAATGGTTTTAGCGATGATGCTGACTACAGTTTGGGTCTGGTTAGTACCATTAATAATAAGTAAACAGAGAAAAACTTCGTGCTTCGTTGAAGATGAAGGGGGGCAATCATGATTGAGTTAAATCGACGTCATTTTTTAAAGGGAGCGGGTGCCAGTGGTGCCACATGTGCTTTAGCAAGCATGCTTCCTGGTTCGCTAGCAGCGTTAGAAAAATCACCCTTAAAAGGTGTTGCTTCTGAAGTTGCCAGTATTTGTGAAATGTGTTCAACGCGGTGTCCTATTAAGGCACGCATTGTAGATGGAAAAAACGTATTTATTACTGGTAATAAAGAAGCTAAATCGTTTGGTGGCAAAGTCTGCGCCCGAGGTGGAGCTGGCCATAGCTTACTTTACGATCCACAGCGTATCGTTAATCCACTTAAGCGTGTGGGTGAACGCGGCGCAGGTGAATGGGCAGAGATTTCATGGGCTGATGCTTATAAAGAAATTGCCGCCAAAATGAACCAAATAAAACAACAATATGGTGCAGAAACCATAGCGTTCTCTTCAAAGTCTGGTTCACTTTCAGGTCATATATTTCATCTTGCTGAGGCTTTTGGATCGCCCAATACATTTACTCATGCCTCAACGTGCCCAGGCAGTTATGTTGTTGCTGCTAAGGCAATATTTGGCACCAAAATGAAGCGTGATTTGAGCAATGCCAAATACATCATCAACTTTGGGCATAACCTGTATGAAGGCATCAATATGTCTGAAACAAGAGGCTTGATGCAAGCTCAAATGGATAGAGGAGCCAAGTTAGTTGTATTTGAACCTAGATTCTCGATTGTGGCAGATAAGGCTGATGAGTGGCATGCAATACGTCCGGGTACCGACGTCGCGGTCGCGTTAGCGTTATGTCATGTGTTGATCAATGACAATTTATATGACCATGACTTCATTGAAAAATATGTTGTTGGTTTTGATGAGTTCGCCGCTGAAGTACAAAAATATACCCCAGAATGGGCCGAAACTATTTCAGATGTGTCTGCCACTGCCATTCGACGTATTGCACATGAATACGCAAGCCACGCTCCACACGCCGTTGTTGATTTTGGCCATCGCGCTACCTTTACACCAGAAGAGTTCGACATGCGCCGTGCGTTATATGCAGCCAACATATTGATTGGGAACATCGAACGAAAAGGGGGCATTTACATGGGCCAGAAAGCACCTGGCTACAATAAACTTGCCGGTGAGAATGTGGCCCCAGCGCTAGCCAAACCGGGTGTTAAAGGCATGCCTAAGCCAACGGCAATCCGCATTGACCAGGTTGAAAAGCAGTATGCAATGATGTGGTCAAATGGTGGCATTTATCAAACCATTTTAGATGCAACATTAGACGCCAAACCGTATCAATTAAAAGCATGGGTAATGAGCCGTACTAACCCAATGCAAACCCTTACAGACCGAGCCAAAGTAGAACAATCGCTTAAAAAGCTAGATTTAGTGGTGTCATGTGACCTGTATATCAGTGAAACCGCTGCATACGCAGATTATATTTTGCCAGAATCGACTTATCTTGAACGCGATGAAGAGATACAAGATAAATCAGGTAAAAATCCGGCCTATTATGTTCGTCAACGTGTGGTTGAAACCATTGGTAATACTCGCCCAAGCTGGCAAATATTTAAAGAATTAGGTCAAGCTTTAGGGCTTGAACAATTTTACCCTTGGGACAATATACAAACATTGCAATTAATGCAGCTGAATCGCGATCATAGCTTATTGGAACACATCAAAAAAATGGGTTACGTCAGCTACGGTAAGCCATTGATGTTGCGTGAACCTGAAATGGTTACCGAATTCGTTAAGGCTTATCCCAATGCCAAAAGTGTTGATGCAGACGGTACTTATGCAAGCTCAATGAGCTTTAAAACACCCAGCGGCAAGATTGAGTTAACGTCACCCAAAATAGAAGGCATGGCTCCAGGTCGAGGTGTGATTAAGCATCGCGATGTACAACTAAAACAAGCTGATGAGTTGTACTTTATACAAGGGAAGGTCGCGGTACACACCAATGGCGCCACCCATAATATTCCAATGTTAGCCAATCTTATGTCGAAAAATGCGATTTGGATCCATCCAATAACGGCCGGGCGACTCGATATCCATAGCGGTGATGCGATTAGATTAACCAGCAGTGTGGGCAGTGAGGAAGGCACCGCCTTAGTCACCCCAGGGATTCGTCAAGATACTGTGTTTGCATACATGGGCTTTGGCTCCAAAAATAAAGAACTGGTGCGAGCCACAGGAAAAGGTATCCATTGCGGCAACCTACTTCCTAATGTCATCGCCCCCATCTGTGGCATGAATTTACATACCACGGGTGTCAAGTTGGTAAAAATTTAGCCGGTAACTAATTGATTTGGAGTCTCCTATGAGCAAACGATATGTCATGGTGCATGATGAAAATAAATGCATCGGCTGCCAAGCTTGCAATATAGCTTGTCGTAGTGAAAACGAAGTTCCTGAAGGGGTAACTCGCCTGCAAGTTAGGGTGGAAGGTCCTTTTGGTGAAGCACCAAACTTACATTTTAAATATCACCGTGTGTCCTGTCAGCAATGCGAAGACGCACCTTGTGTCAGTGTTTGCCCTACAGGTGCCGCTTATATAGACGAAAATGGCTTAGTGTCTATTCATAACGATAAGTGCGTTGGCTGTATGTATTGTGTCGCGGCATGTCCATACAAAGTGCGCTTTATGAATCCTATAACAAAGGCTGCAGACAAATGTAATTTCTGTAAAGACACTCGCCTAGCCAGAGGTGAACAACCCGCTTGTGTTACAGCATGCCCAACAGATGCATTGTATTTTGGCGATGCTAACGACAGCAAAAGTGAGGTTGCTCAATTACTGAATACAAAAATAACCTATCAAGACAAAACGCATTTAGGTACCAAACCACGAGTGTACCGCGTTCCGACTAAACGAGGAGGGATAGAGTCATGAACAATATATGGGGCGACATGGCGCAATATGATCCAGTGACATGGAACTGGGTTATCGCCGTTTATTTATTTATGGCCGGTTTATCGGCAGGTAGCGTACTCATTGGTATTGGTATGCGTTGGTATAGTAAAGGGGACAATATTGAAACTTCGATATTAAAAGCCTCTGCCATTATCGGGCCAGTAGCCATAAGCTTAGGTTTGGCCTGTTTAGTGTTTGATTTAACAAAACCATTTCATTTCTGGCTCATCTTAGTCAATTATAATTTTACATCTGTAATGGCGATTGGTGTGTTGGCCTTATTGGCTTATTCACCGTTAGGTATTGCTTATGCATTGATTGTATTGCGAGATGATTTACCAAAGTGGAAGTTAGGATTTTTAGCCCGAATAGGGCACATGCTATTACCAATACGTAAAGTCATCGAAATCCTACTATTTGTACTTGCTATAGGTGTTGGTGCGTATACTGGCTTTTTAATCTCGGCCATGAATGCCTACCCAATGCTAAATACAGCAGTATTACCGGCATTGTTTTTAGCATCTGGTTTATCAGCGGGAGCAGCGGGTAACTTAATCGTTGCGTTAACCTGTTTTAATAGCAGCCCCCATGATAACGATGTGGCAAAAATGCACAGCCTGGATTTACCGGTAATCGTGTCTGAAATGATGTTTTTAGTGATGCTGTTTAGTACTCTTTATTTCACCGGAGGCGCAGCTGCTGAAGCATTAGCATCGTTAAGTACCGACATTTGGGCTAGCGTGTTTTGGGTAGGCGTAGTCGGAATCGGGTTTATCGTTCCTATTCTGTCTATGTTTTTACCTGCCAATGCTCGTCACAATAAAGCCATCATGATATCAGTTGCCTGTTGTAGTTTGACGGGGGTTTTAGCATTACGACACTTCATCATCTATGCTGGACAAAGTTATATAAGTTAACCAAGAAATAAGTAAATAAGTAATCTTTTACCCTCCAGTTGACTAAAGTTGATTGGAGGGTAAAAATTAGGTCATTGGCTGCAGTATTCAGTTGTAACAACAATTATCGTGGGTCTTTGGTTTGTGACCAAACACTAAGGTCGACCGCATTCACTGTCAAACCCATACGTTTGGAACGACAACCGTAGAATATTCAACTTTACCGCTAACCTATACTTGAAGTTATTATTTAAGCTGCTATATTGGCTTTATGAAAACATCAATATTCACATTCTATTCAATTATTTTTTTAGGGAGCTTCGCCCTAAAATTCCCCGATTAAGCGGGCGTACATTTGCGCCCATCTGTTTCTGACAGAATCTACAATTAAAATTAACATTTGAAAAACAGCTTACATTTATATGTTGAGGCTTAGATTTTGTTAAACTATTTTTCGTCAATAGGATTAACTCAACCTTTGCTTTATCTACAGATAATAATTAGTTTTTTTAAAAGTCTGTAATGACAATTAATTTTAATATAATACAAATAAACCAAAAAAGTTCTAAAAGGAGGGCGGTGGATTATTTATTTCAAAAAACGAGTTTGTTGCATTAAATAAACGTGATTAATATTTAGTTTATAAGGTAATGATATGTCTAAGCATGAAATGAAAAAACCATTGTTGTCGCTAAAAGAAAAGCGTAAGTTGAAAAAAGAATCGAATGCTACAGAGGTAGTCAAGGTGAGGAAGAAAAAAGGCTAGCACACTAAATATGTAGTCCTTCCCCCCTTAATTAACTGAACAATTTTTGGATTAAATTT
>NZ_PJAP01000538.1:0-5429 GCF_002836795.1 Shewanella sp. 11B5
TTCAGGCTATTCTCAGCTATTATTTTTGCTATATTATCTCCCATTTTATTTATAGCCTTACTCTTCCCCTGTAAGGCTTTTTTTTGTCTGAAAATTGGGTATATTGGCACTCTATAATCATGCTTAAGCAAGGGTATGCTGGATGAGTAAGCGATTGGTAAAGAGTATTTCTGGGCTGTATTTAGGTGACCAAGTACAAATGCATAACGGTGTTGCCAGTTGTATTAACCAAAAACATGCCGCTAAGCAGTTGACCGTGCAATTTGACCACGTAATCGGCAATCGCGAGGCCGACCCTAAACATCACGGCGGCCTCGATAGGGTGTTGCATCATTTTCCGCGTGAGCATTATGGTCAATATCGCCGCTGGGATTTAATGTCTACGTTTTGTGATGCCCCTTCAATGGGTGAAAATATCAGTACCGTTGGCCTTAATGAAGCACAGGTTAATATCGGTGACATCGTTCAAATTGGCGACGTGACTTTACAAGTGACTCAACCTCGCTCTCCTTGTTTTAAGCTCAATTTACAGTTTGGCCATCCTAAATTTGCCTTAGCCATGCAAGAAAGTCGTATGTGCGGTTGGTTTTATCGGGTGCTGTCTGAAGGTGACATTCGTCCGAGTGACAGTATTTTTCTGCTAGAAAGAAAATCGGATATCAGTGTGGCTAAAGCGGTGCAGATTTATTTTTTAGCTGAATTTGATGCAGAACAATATCAGACATTGCTTGGGTGCGAAGGCTTAGCGCAAAGTTGGGTTAACTCATTACAACGCCGACTAGATCTGCAAAGTATAGAAGATTGGGCAATGCGCTTATATGGCAACGCCAGTTAATGCCTCCCAGTATGATAAGAACGATATGATAAAAATAACATGATAAGGAATATCAAATGACTGAACCGATAGACGACGTTAGCAAGCAAGCCAAAGATATGGGGTTATTGATCCATGCCGCCAGTTTTGCCGGTTACGTATTTCCGCTAGGAAGTGTTTTAGGCCCTTTAATTGTCTGGTTAATGAAGCGTGATGAATTTGAGTTTGCCAATCAATGCGGAAAGAACTGTCTTAATTTTAAATTGAGCTTAATGATATATGCCATGGTATCTGCAATATTAATTTTGATTGGTGTGGGAGTAATACTATTAGCCGCTCTAGCATTGCTTGATATTATTTGTACTATTATCGCTATTGTTAAAGCTAACGATGGCATAGCTTATCAATACCCGCTCACTATCCGGTTTATTAAGTAACCCGCACTACAAGAATGTCGTGATGGTCGAATAGAATGGCCATAAAAAACGCCACTCAAATGAGTGGCGTTTTTGTTAAAGCGAGTTAACTACGGACTACACTTTAAAGCGAGCCACTAAGATATCAAGTCTACTGGCTAACTGATTCAATGATTTACTCGCATTTGCAGCTGCGTGAGCAGTATCTGCTGTTCGCTGAGTAATATCGTTGATTTCGGTCACATTACGATTAATGTCTTCAACCACAGTAGATTGCTCTTCTGTCGCAGCAGCCACTTGAATGTTCATATCGCTAATCAGTGCAATACGTTCGCTAATACCACTTAGCGACTGGCTTGCTTCATCGACAGCTGTAACACCTTCGTGTGAGCGGCTACGAGATTGCTCCATAGCGTTAACAGCACGACTGGTTTCTGATTGAAGTTTATCAATCATAGTTTGCACTTCGTTGGTCGACGCCGCAGTTCGAGAGGCTAAGTTACGCACTTCATCTGCAACTACAGCAAAGCCACGTCCCGCTTCTCCAGCACGAGCAGCTTCAATCGCGGCGTTAAGTGCCAGTAAGTTTGTTTGCTCTGAAATGGCACGGATAACATCTAAAATACTGCCAATCGATTTAGTGTGCGTCGCTAGTGACTCAATCACTTCACCGACTTGCTCGACGTCTTTAGACAACTGATTGATAGTCGAACGTGCACGGGTTACGACTTTTTGACCATCCACTGATTCAGTATCGGCATCACGAGCGGTGACAGCTGCTTGAGCTGCATTGCTAGCAATTTCGTTAACCGTGGCGCCCATTTCGTTAATAGCAGTAACAACCATGATGGTACGGTCTTTTTGTAACTGGCTATCAGCTAATGTTTGATTGGATTGGTTTGATACATCAAGTGCCGATAAACCAAGCTGCTCACTGGTTTTAGCAACTTCGGCTACTGTATCTTGGATTTTGCTGATGAAGCTATTAAAGCCACGAGCGAGCTGGGCAATTTCGTCATCACCATTAACCGGTAGTCTTTGGCGCAAATCACCTTCACCTTCACCAATGTTACGAAATAATTCGGCAATATGTGCAATAGGACGACTAACCGAACCAGCAACAGTAATCGAAATAGCAATAAATACCGCCGCGATGAGTATTGTCCATAGTAAGATCTGATAAGCCGATTTTTGTAGCAGGGCAAATACTTCTGCTTCAGGTACTTGAGCAACCAAGTACCAATCCATCGACTCAATGTAGCTACTGGCAATCAACATGTGTTGGCCATTAACATCGGCTTTGACTAAATTAAAGTTACTTTTATTTAACAATTGGTTAGTGTTGGCATTAGGGTACAAGTTGCTGAGTTTGCTTTTACCTATTTTGTTCGTATCTTGATGCAGTTTGACTTCACCTTTAGTATCAACTAAATATACAAACCCGCTGTCTTCAATTTTAAATGAAGCCAATAAATTAACCATATCATCTAACGATTTGGCTAGACTAACCATGCCACGACCATTGGGCTGTTGGTAACTAATAAAAAGTTTTACTTCACCATTGGCTTCGGTATAAACCGTCAACAAACGCTCTTTTTTACTATCGCGGTAGTCAAAAAACCAGCCATCTTGCTCTGGATTTAATATTCGCAAAAAACCATCCTGAGTATAGTAGGCCGCAGTTTCTTTGTCGGCGTAAGACGCTTGAACTAAATCGTATTGATTTTTCATGTCATTAAGTTCTGCGATAACGAGGTTTTCTTGGTCAGCAGGGCGACCATTTTGAAGCCATTCTAGCAACATTCGGCTATTCGCTAACTGTTCCGAAGCATTGATTAAACTACGGATTTCGAGGTCGACTTCATTGCGAATTTGCATGAGTAAGCTCGGCATTTCCGAGTTTAGCATCCGCTGCTCAACAACTTGCTTTGCACTTCGTTGACTTAATAATCCGACTAAGATCGTCGATAGCAATACAGCAACCGTCACGGTCAGTAATATTTTTTGTTTAATGGTAAGTGTATTCATCTACAACAGCCTCTTGGGAGTATCTCTATGGTATATCGGACACAATGGCAATAAATTGATAGTTATTTTGCTGTTAAGTTGATTCAATCTGCAAAATAGTCTTTTGGTGTAGGTTGTTTTGATTTTATGTGGGTAATGATAGTCGATAAAACAAAAAAAACGCACCTATATTTAAGTGCGTTTTATTGACTGTGCCAATATTTTAACGATTGGTTCGCTTACATATTTGGATAGTTTGGCCCGCCGCCGCCTTCTGGTGTGACCCAGGTAATGTTTTGGCTTGGGTCTTTAATGTCACAGGTCTTACAATGAATGCAATTTTGACCATTAATGACAAATTTTTTGTCACCGGCTTCTTCAACCACTTCATAAACACCGGCAGGACAGTAACGTTGCGCGGGTTCATCAAATTTAACTAAGTTTACCGATATTGGGATGCTTTGGTCTTTTAGATGTAAATGACACAGCTGATCTTCTTCATGAAAAGTATTCGACAGATATACCGACGATAACTTATCAAAACTCAACTTGCCGTCAGGTTTAGGATAGTCAATTTTATTGTAATCGCTCGCTAGCCCCATCGTGGCATAATCAGGGGTGGTGTCTCTAAAGGTCACTGGAAACTTACCACCAAACCAATTTTGGTCGATATAGTTAAAGGCGCCACCGAGTAGCGTACCAAACTTATGCATGGCAGGGCCAAAGTTGCGCGAGCTATAAAGCTCTTCATGAAGCCAGCTTTTTTCGAAACGGTCTTGGAAACAGTCAAGATCTTTGCCACCTTCTAGTCCGGCAATTAAGCCTTCACCTAAGGTTTTTGCCGCAATAATACCGCTCTTAATCGCTGTATGCGTGCCTTTGATTTTAGCAAAGTTAAGTGTGCCCGCATTACATCCAATAATTAAACCACCAGGGAAGCTCATTTTCGGTAGTGAGTTTAAACCACCTTTGGCAATGGCTCGTGCACCATAAGATAATCGCTCTCCGCCCGTTAATGTTGCGGCAATTACAGGGTGAGTTTTATAGCGTTGAAATTCATCAAATGGGCTGAGGTGAGGGTTTTTATAATTTAAGTCGATAATTAACCCTACAGCAACTTGGTTGTCTTCCATATGATATAGGAAGCCACCACCAGATGAGCCATTCACGAGTGGCCAACCACCAGTGTGAACCACTTTACCTTGCTGATGTTGTTCAGCAGGGATTTTCCAAATTTCTTTAAAACCTAAGCCATAATGTTGTGGTGTTTTACCATTGTCTAAATGGTATTTTTGGATCAGTTGTTTACCTAGATGGCCACGACAGCCTTCTGAAAATACGGTGTATTTGGCATGTAATTCCATACCCGGCATATAGCTGTCTTTATGTTGACCATTTTCACCAACACCCATATCACCGATTAAAATGCCTTTAACACTGTTGTCTTCATTAAACAGCAATTCACTGGCTGCAAAACCAGGGAAAATCTCTACGCCCATGGCTTCGGCTCTGTTGGCTAACCAGCGGGCTAAGTTACCCACACTAATGATGTAGTTACCATCATTGTGCATGGTTTTAGGCACTAAGCTGTTGGGCATTAAGCGAGATTGTGTTTCTGAGTTAAGCAGGTAGATTTCGTCATGAGTGACTTTAGTGGTTAGCGGGATGTCTGAATCTCGCCAATCATTAAATAATTCGTCCAGTACATCAGGTTCGAATACAGCACCCGACAAAATATGAGCACCCACTTCAGAGCCTTTTTCTACCACACAAACGGTGATTTCTTTATCGGCATCTTTAGATATTTGCATTAAACGACAAGCGGTCGCTAAACCTGCAGGGCCAGCACCGACAATTACTACGTCGAACTCCATTGACTCGCGTTCCATCTTCTCACCTTTCAAAGTTTCCCGTTCATTGCGGGTTTATTGTTTTTTATAACGATTAAAATAAGTAAACGATCGTTTATCCTTTACTCACCTTACCGCAAAATGAACGTTTGTCACAGTGGCAAACACAATCTTGTTAGCGTGAGTCGAGTCACAAATAGCCAACGATATAGTCTTTCGATCCAAGATATTCACCTAAAGGGGTATTTGTATAGCGGTAATTAAGCCTATAATTGGATCTGACGGTTCTCCGAGCTTTTTGCCCTACGTCAATGATATGGGCAGTTAGCCGTGGTAATTTTG
>NZ_PJAP01000282.1:0-11524 GCF_002836795.1 Shewanella sp. 11B5
AACTCATTAGGCATGGTGAGGCGACGAATAGGGCCGAGATCCTGGGGCTTGAAGAGCGTCTTGAAATCGCGGAACGGCAGACTCCTTCGGACCTTAGAGAGTTGCGGCAAATCTACGCTATGGCTCTGGTTGAGAAGCTTCCTGCGAATACTTACAACGTTAGTCATGATCAGCAGACATTGTGTTCACTTCCTCAACTGGCCAGCCACGATGCATTCGAGAAACTGATTGAGACTTCACGTCTGTTCTACTACAACAACTATGGTAACCAAGGACATATCGATGCTTCTAAATTACAAAGAGAAGTAGATACGCAGAGATCTTACCTGCAACGCAAAGTGGAGATAGAAAATAAGGCGGCTGATAATAAGAACAAAAGCTTGCGTAGAATAAGTGAGCTCAAGTTAAAGATTGCAACGCTACGCACGACTAAGCTCAACGAGCTGTTGCGTTTGGCCCCCAATGGCCTGCAAGATCATTTCGAAACCTTCGGGGAAAACGGAGAACTTGCCCGTTTTCTGCTCCTAGAAGGCCATATTGATGATACTTACTATCAATACACCTCACTTTTTCACTCGGGCCGTTTGTCGCCAAATGACAATAAATTTCTGATCCAGATACGGGCATTTGTCACACCAGATCCAGGTTTCCCGATCGATAATCCACAAGAAGTTGTTGCTGCTATGCGAGATGAGGACTTCCGACAAAGCTATGTCTTGAACATCAAGCTTGTCGATAACCTTCTGAGGGACCAAAGCCGTTACCTTGACCAAACGAAGAAGCTTTTCGAGTATATCTCATCCGAATTTGAAAGCTGCGAGGGATTTTTCGATGCCTATTACACCAGTGGCAGCAATGTTGCCGGACTTCTTTCAGGACTAGCCAATGCATGGGATGAACTTATCCCTGCAGTTGTAACCAGCCCTAACAATATCTCCCACGTCACTCAATTGGTCGCAAGCCTGCCTGAAAAATCGCTCAAAATGTTCGCAAGGGATTTTGACGAGCTACCAGAATTTGTTTCGGCGAACCTTCCAGAGATTCTGGTTAGTTTACCTGAACTAGCATCGGAACGCCTTGCATGCCTAGACTTTGAAGTCAAAGATCTGGCTGCAATCAAAGAACACACTGAAATTGTACGTTTCATGTTCGAGAAGGGACTTTTCGCACTTACGATCGCAAACTTGGAATACGTTTACCAAATGATTTTAGGAGAGAACGATCTCGAACCACTACGGACGAGGAACTACACGACTATACTATCGATGAATAATCTTGCCTTATTGGAGAGGGTAGAACGCGATTTCGAGCGCTACCTGTGTGAGATCCTTTTAGAGCTTGAAGGAAATTCTGAGGAAGATATCCCCGCTATTTTAGCTGTTGTTTGCCAAGATACGCTTGAGCAAGATGATCTTCGGGAGTTCCTTGAACGGCAGATGATACTGTTGCCAAGTCTAGAGGGTGTGCCTGAGAAATTGCACCCGATGCTGTTTCAGTTAGGTAAGATTGAACCAACTTGGGCAAACTGTCTTGCTTTCATGGAAGATAACGTGTTCGAGGCAGATAGCCTGATTGGATATCTTGATCGAGATGTTGTTCGTGAAGTTATCTTGGAACACTCTATGCCTAGTGATTCTGCTTCGCTGAAGCTGCGTCAGTTCCTCCTCAGTGCGGGCTCGCTGTCTGATGCAGCCTATAGAGAATATGCTCACGCCCTGCCGAATTCGTTCAAGAACCCACCAAAAGAAATCGAACCAAACAAGCTTCAAATCCTGATTAATGAAGGAAAAATCACATTCACTAAGGAAAGTCTCGATGCATTCGCTGATCACTGTGATTTGCAGGTTTTATTCGTCGCGGTCAACATCGATTCATATCTTGCGGACTCTGACAGCTTTGCACTCGACGATGACTTTCTAGAGGAGCTTCTTCGAGCTGAAATTGATAATACAGCCAAGCTTGGGATAATTGAATTGATGGACCTAGAATTGCTTGTGGATCTTCCTAAGCGGTCAGCTATTATCGGCCCAATTATTATCAACACTGACGCCAATATATCCAGTATTAGTCGGAGTATTGCGCAATCTCTGATAAAACATTCTTCGCCCATAGCGACGCAAATCTCACTCTTCAACAAATACCATTCTCTTATGACAAATGACGAAGTTCGCCTTGTTTTGAGCAATCTACCTAAACCATTTTCAGAAATAAAAACAGGGTACAATTCGCCGAGATTGAAAAACACTCCCGAAAATCAGTATTTGGTCAAATGGCTTGATTCAAAAAGCATTATTTCGTCATCAACTGTTAGTTTGTACACTAACGAAATAAAAGTGAACCTCTATAGAAGGTAATAAAAAATAAACAATATAATCAGCCGCATAAGTATCGTGGCTGTTCAATATAGACTAGCTTCGCTTGCCCATGTACAAGCATTAAATGCCATAAATTATGAGCAAAGGAATAAGAGCCTTTAAAGGCGGCGATGTTAACTCATAAAAATATTAATCCGAAACTCATGGATTAGAGTTAAAAATCTAACTCGGAAATGTCCAAAAATGAGCTAGTGAATCACTCTGACCCAGTCTGGTTCACGGGCTGACAGTTCATTCTTACCGGCTTCTGGCTTGCAGAGATTGAAGTGCTAAACCGCGCTTAACAGTTCATTTACCATAAGTTAGATGTCGCCCTCGTTGCCTTACTTATCCTTGGTTAAACATTGCTCAACTCTGTGAGTTATTTGTTGGCCAAGGCGAGAATATGAGTTATTGAACTCTTAATTTCACAATGCTGACTTATAAATAACTCGGCTTTAACAGCATTTAGTGTTGGTTATTCGTACACATCACTAAGGGGATACGATGAGATTTTTGACTACAATGGGCTGTTTCACGCCTGCTGATATTGTTTTTTTAACAAATAATATATTTATGCTCTCGCCCTGATTTGTTGGTATGCCTCAATTATAGATTTTTCAGGATGACATGTTGATTATGTATGTTAACTTTGAATTGATCGTTATAAGTAATTTATGCTCTGAAAATATGGCAGCGCATAGATATTAAAATTTAAATGGATATTACTCTGTTCAAAAGGATGTCAAATGAGATTGCACGAACTACATATAAAGAACTTTAGAAAGCTCAAAGATTGTCACATTAAATTCCGAGATACTACATTTCTAATTGGCCCCAATAACGCGGGCAAATCAAGTGTGTTCTCAGCATTAAATCATTTGCATAAAAGCACAAATTTGGATAGAGAAGATTATTTAAAAGAGTATAACTCGGAAGAGGAAATTTATATTTACAAGGATGAAGTTGAAGTTATCGCAGAGTATCATAACGTTCCAGATGCTGCACATGGATGGGTGGGATTTAAGGGTAGAGTAGTTTCATCGCTAGAGAAATTAGCTAGCGAAACAGGTAATTCTATTGTTTATAAAAAAGTTTGGTCTTTGAATCAAAGCAAACCAAAGATATTTATGAAAGAATATCCCAGGACAAGAAGTCCTTTTTATGCCGCATGTGCAAAAGTATCTGATTTAGTCGGCGAAGATTATTCTGAAATTTTCCTTAAAGAACACTTTGGCGATGTCAACTTTGATAAAAGTCTTACTATAGCTATTAACAAACTAAAGCTCTTAGATTTACCTGCATGTTGGGATATTCAAGAACATGAAGAAGCTATTTGGGTTGAAAATCCAGGAGGAATACCCGGTAACGTGCAGTCTAAGCTTCCTCGGATTGTTGTTATCCCTGCAGAGTCTTGCATTGCTGAACTAACGAGTTCAGGAGGCGCATTATTTTCATTACTTAGCGATCTATTTGAGCAAGTTCGCAGTAGATCTCAGAATTATACACAAGCTCAGGAGTTTCTAAACAACCTTGCAGCAGAATTAGATCCAAATGATAGGACGACAGATTTTGGCATGTTAATCAGAGACCTTAACGGGATGGTCGGCAACTTATTTCCTGATTCCTCCGTTCATGTGAGTGCAACCCTAGATGTTCCTTATAAATCCATCAAACCACAGTTTAATGTTGAAATGGAGAGCAATGTAAAAACTGCTGTAAATTATCAAGGGCATGGGATGATCAGGGCAACTGCATTTCAGCTTTTGAGGTTTGTACAAGACTTTATAAATAAAAATGCGGATGAGCCCCGCGCCACAATATTTTGCTTCGAGGAACCTGAAATATATTTGCACCCAGCAGCAGCTAATCAAATGAGGGATTCATTGTATGACTTGGCTGGACCTAATTGTCAAATTGTAGCAACAACACATTCACCTTATATGGTTAATCTTGGTTCTGAAAAAAGTGTAAGCCTCACAAAATTTAACTTCACAGCATGCAATTCATCAACGACCAATTCATTTAATTTTGAGAATGCGTTTTTAACTTTGCAAGACGACGAAAAACAAAACTTGAAAATGTTGTTAAAAGTAGATGATTATATCTCTAGAATGTTCTTTACTAAAAAGTGCATCTTTGTTGAGGGGGATACTGAAGAAGTTGTTATACGTGAAACAATTAGAAGACTCTCAACTGAAGATAAGGCAAAAGTCTAGGGAATCCCCAGATAATCCTTTTAAATTTCAAAATAGTAGACACGCATGGTGCTATCTGATCTAATCAATTTCGCCAAAAACCTATTAAATTTAACACCATGCGTGATATCCATATACTACACGATTTGCTTAAAAAACAATGCCCCAAAATTCATCAAAAACGTCTTAATTCTCTGATGGTTGCCACTGAGTCACTGCTCGATGGAAATCAATTGTCACTCACTCAGCTTGGTCGCAATATTACAGGCTCTGTGGCGGCTAAACATAACATTAAACGTATCGATCGACTCTTAGGTAATCATCACTTAGCCCAAGATAAAATAACCCTCTATCAATGGCATGCTCGATATTTGTGTGGCTCAAATCCTATGCCTATTATCTTGGTCGATTGGTCTGATGTCCGTGAACAGCTCCGAATAATGACGCTACGTGCATCCATCAGTGTTCAAGGTCGCTCTGTGACTGTATATGAACGCACTTTTTTGTTTGAAGACTACAACGCACCTCGCAGCCATAATGCGTTTCTCGCTGAACTCGCCAATGTTCTACCTCAAGGCTGTTGTCCGCTCATCGTGACCGATGCAGGTTATCGTAATACCTGGTTCAGAGAAGTCGAACGTTATGGTTGGTTCTGGCTTGGTAGAGTACGTGGCGATGTAAGCTTTATGCATCATGGAAAAGCGACCTGGTTCTCGAATAAATCGCTCTACCCGAAAGCAAACTCAACCGCTAAATACATAGGTAATGTCCAGCTTGCACGCAAATCACCGCTAAGCTGCCATTTACATCTATTTAAGGCTAAGCCCAAATTACGTAAAGATAAGCGCTCTTCAAAAGCAGGCCGAAACCACACCGCACAAAAGAGTTATCGCTTAGGCAGCAAGGAGCCCTGGCTACTGGCGACCAACTTACCGCCTGAATATTTCAACTCAATAAAAGTGGTTGAGCTATATGCTAAACGCATGCAAATTGAAGAAACCTTTCGGGATTTAAAAAGCCCGCAATATGGCATGGGGCTGAGGCAAAGTCGCAGCCGGTGTCCAAAGCGATATGATGTGTTATTGCTTATCGCAATGCTGGCAGAAATACTGTTGTGGTGCATAGGTATAGCCGCGAGGCATCTTGGCTGGCAGAAGGATTTTCAAGCGAACAGCATCAAACATCGCGCTGTATTGTCCGTTGTAAGATTAGGAAAAGAAGTGCGGCGAAGGCCAAAATACACGCTGAAAGCATCGATAATTTACTGGGCACTAAACGAATATATCAAACTGGTTCATACCGCTGGCAGACCTAAATTATGAGGGGATCCGCCAGGGCAAAAGTAGTCGGTAACTGTGAATTCTTGCGAGCGAGGGGGAAGTCAGTTCTAATATCTATCGCAAAATATCTTAATGCATTAGATGTGAATTATATGGTCATGCATGACCGTGACTCTGGTACGGTGGGCGCAGAAGTTATGAATGCGCCAATATTAGCCCAAACTGGTGAAGAACGAAGGATAATGATTGAGGAATGTATTGAAGATTTATTAGGTTATACCGCCCCAAACAGTGAAAAACCATATAAGGCACATCTTCACATTCAAAATAATTGGCCCAATAATTTTGATGGACTTCCGAATGATTGGAAGTCTACGTTTATCAAGTTATGCAGCCCATATTTAGACCATCTTAGATAAGTCATTTAAGGCCGTATTGCTGCAAGAAACTGCTGAATGCGGATTTAACCATAGATTTCCTAATATTCGTTTAGCTTTAAATCGTGCCAGTGAATCACTCTACCGCAGAGTGATTCACGCACTGAAGCCTGTCATAAGGTGTTCGTTTCTTGGGGAGATTCCCGAATTTTTATGCATATGTTGTAGAGCTTTTATAAATAAATCTGTGCCCATGAACACTATACAAATGTTTAGTTACAGCATTACCAGACAAGGAATTTAAAAAATGAAGATAGGAGCAGCGGCAATGACTAAACTAGCCGAAATGATTTGTGGTGACGAACCGTTCTCATTTTTCCCATATAGAAGCTCTTCATATTTAACAAGATTCTTTGTAGATTTAGATCTTGATTATTCGCACAATGGGTCGACAAGAAGGGTTTGGGTGAGAGAAGTTTTAGGTGAACTAAACAATCGTCAATCTACTGAAAACATGCCATCTAAGGACTTAGTTAAAGTCATAGAGTATTTGGTTCACCCTGATCATTTCTTATTCAATGAACACGTAGATAGGGCTAAATCCTTAGAAGCTATAACGGCTGTTTTAAAGACAAATGAGCTAGCCTTATCCATTCAACCAAATGGCACAGTCAAAGTATCTCCTCTTAACGGGGAGTTCATTTCTACATCTTATGACGAGCTTCCAAGTGAACGGATTATTACTTTTAAGCCTAGCGTCTTTCAAGTTCCAGAAAAGAAATTAAATGAAAATTTGATTTCCGTAATGATGCCATTCAATCCTGGATTCAATGGTACATATTCAGCAATTACTCGTGTAGCACAATATATGAGTCTTGAATGTTTACGTGCCGATGACATATGGGATAACTCTACATTCATCCAAGATATTTTTGATTTGATATTTTGCTCGAAAGTAGTGGTAGTAGACTTTACTGGCAAAAATCCAAATGTCATGTATGAAACGGGCATTGCGCATACCCTAGGTAAAACGGTCATCCCAATAACGCAATCTTTGCATGACATACCATCTGATTTAGGGCATCACAGAGCTTTAACATATTACCCCAATGAAGAAGGACTAAATAATTTAAGTGATGAACTTTATAAAAGGCTTAAAGTGATCTACAAACAAAATTAGCAGACAAATTGTGTTGTTGAATCACTCTGTAGTGGTTAAGAAATATTGGCCACCACTTTAGAAGCTAGTGATACATTTTCTAATCTTTTGAGTCTAAATTAGGTTGATGACTCTAAATCGTTTCTGTCCAGAAATGAGCCTAGGGGGGGGATTATTTATGTCGGGTAGACGACACTTGTTGCCAAGTGCCGCCCCCCTAAGAACCCAGCGTGCAACTTTCACTGCACTAGGCTCAAGCCTCCACAAAAGTATCGTTTGATACCCAGCAACTTATAAAGCAGTGAGAGCAGGTTCATTCCAAGCGTTACGAGTTTGCCTTTTCGATTTTCTCCTAGCCAAGTATTCTTGGTATTGAGGATCGAATGGTATAGCCGCACTTCGAATTTTCACATGTCTCTCAATAGGCACTTTGGCTATTTGGAATAGATTGAATTGGCAATCCATATCCTTGACCTTCTGCCAACCGTGAAATTGCCATTGGCCTTTTCGGTTGATGAAGTATTTAAGGGCTACCCAAGTCTTAGACTTTGTTGGGTGACGCCTTACTGCCCAGTGCCATAACGAATAGAATAGTTTGTGCCCAACATACCCGAATACTTGTTTAGCAACACAATGACGATAATAATTCGCCCACCCCCTTAGTTTCGGATTTATCAGTTTGATAAGGTCGTTAACAGGGATGGTTGCGTGCTTTTTGATGAGTTCGCGCAGGTTACTCAAGAACAACAGCGTGTTGGATTTACTCGGTTTAATGAGTAATTTTCCTTTGTACTTCCTATGATTGAACCCTAAGAAGTCAAAACCATTGCTGATGTGGGTAATATGCGTTTTCTCTTCGGAGAGTGTTAAGCCTCTTTCCGCTAAGAAATCAGCGATCAACGGTTTGATATCGTTCTCGAGCACTTCCTTTGAAGCGCAGGTGACGACGAAATCGTCGGCGTATCCAATAAAGTTGGCTCTGGCACCCTTTTTGAGTGCTGTAGACTTTATGCGCTGCTCAAGTCCAGCAAGAGTCATTAGCATCAAGGTGGGGGATATAACTCCTCCTTGTGGCGTGCCCTCATCAGTACGATAAAACAGCCCTTTGTCCATAAAACCAGACTTTAACCATTGTTCCAACATACGTTTATCGATGGCGATGTTATCAATTAGCCATTGATGCCCGATTTTGTCGAAGCAGGATTTGATGTCTCCCTCAAGAACCCATTGCGCTGATTTCTTTTGAACCAAGCATTTGAAGCACTGATCGACTGCGTCAGCAGTGCTACGATTGGGTCTAAATCCATAGCTGTTAGGGTCGGCAAGCGTCTCCGATATAGGCTCTAATGCAAGAAGGTGGAGCGCTTGTTGTGCTCTGTCTATCATGCATGGGATACCAAGAGGTCTAAGTTTGCCATTCTTTTTGGGGATATAGATACGCTTGAGTGGTTTGGCTTGATATGCCTTCCTGCTCAATTGATTTACTGCTTTCATGCGGCGGGTATCTGTATTCCAGATAACACCGTCTATTCCAGGCGTTTTACTGCCTTTATTTTGTGATACACGCTTAACAGCAAGAAGTTTTGCTGAACGCGAGTGAGTCAGTATCCACTGCAACGCTTTCGCTTTACCGTGTTTCCCTTCTCGTGTTGCCTTTGCAATACGCATCTGAAGCTTTAATACAGGCGGTTCAACGGATTTCCAGTCTATTGACTGCCATTGAGCGCTGTCAGGAGAGGCACTAATTTCTGTTGAAATCATCATTTGCGTTTCTCCTTGAATAAAGTTCTTCAAATTATCTTGCAACGGGAGACCAGTCGGAAGTGGGCTCACTTTCGTGACCAGACACAAGTCTGTATCTGCATCGTTACAATGCAGCCTTTGCTTTTTCCAACCTCCTATACCCACATCGCTATCGGCCAAATCAGCCTTCCCAAAGGGAGCGATATAGGCTTACCGTGTTCCGTATGTCGCGCAATGTCAGGTTAGATGCCCGCTATAGTGCGAAGAGCTTAACGATCACGAAAGAGCATGGGGCAATCTCTTTCCAACTCTCATGCCTTTTGGCTACAGCGTATTAACCACTTCCGCTGTTTCATCACATAACGCACCTTGCGCGGATTCACTTATGTTCATCATACTGACTACCTAGCACTCACCCAATTTGTGGTTATCAGGAGGATCGTTCTCTCACGATTTAGATCCCGATTGGTCTATAACCAATCTTCATTACATTGTCAGAGCCGCTACTTTATTCAGGCTCCTAGGTTCATCTGGTGATACAGATGGTTCACTCAAAAGCGGTGAACAGCGCTTCATACGACCTCACGTCGCACGCCCCAAAGTGTGTCAGGATAGATTAGACCCAATTTTAGTCATACTATAGAGTGGCTACTGTAACGGTGATGATTGAAAGATAAGAATTGATAATGAAGAATACTAAACTCAATATATTGCTCTCAAAATGTGACGCAACGGCACCAATAGCTGATGATTTAGCTGCATGGCTTGATTCTCCTTCTGGCGGAAATGAGATTATTACTTATTGCGAAGAGATGCCTCTGAGTTCTGATGATGAGTATCGTGCAGCTTTAAAGAAAATTGAAGGATTGTTTGATGCAATACCTAATACTGCTGAAGGTTCTGAGCTTGAAAAATGGATTTCATTAGTTGAATCATATGAAAATGAACACTTCCCAATGTAACTCACAGTTGTCCTGAAATGAGCCTAGACACATAAATTATTTACTCTCTATTACGTTTAGATTTTGATAATGAATGTGATGGCACATACTTCCTTCAACTGACTATGAATTTAATACTAGGTTTTATTGACGCTATTGAAGAAGTCAGTATGGGTCCGGAAAGTAAGCTATATAAGAGAAGACTAAGAGCTATTTTCCAACAAGAAAAGTAACAAAATCATAAAGACTCTTTAGTTGTGGCTGATGATTGACCTCTTTTGGTTTTTGTCACTTTATATGCAGGGCTGCCAATTAACCATAATGGATCAGGGCATCTGCTCATATTTCGATTTAATGATAATCATCATTAACATGGCTTACTATCTTTTTGGTCGTGGAGGCTCCCAAGTGAATGGGAGCCTGACTCATTTGGCTAGCCGCCATGGTGTCCGTGATGACCACCATTGCCGTTACCGCACTCATGCACTGTCTGCTGGCCTCCCTGTGTTCCTGTTTCTATAGTAATTGAACCAGAATCTTTGAACATGACAAATTGACCACTAGTCATATCATCGGTGACAGGGTCATCTAAATGACCTAAGCAGCTGTAGCCGACCCGATAGTTTCCAGCTGGCAAATAACCCATGGCAAAGTGCCAGTTGCCGTCAATATCCTGCATCATAGGACTTACCGCAGTCGGTAGAGTTACCGCCTCAGGAGGATTGGTTCTCATATCTGTCATTTGATCAATATTAGTTATCTCTTCAGGATACAGATAGGCCATGTGACTAAATTGTCCCCCAATCGGAGTCCGGTCGGAGTAAGTTGTCTCGCAATCGGCGATCCATTGAGGATCTACTTCACCCAACAAGTGGCCCATATACCGATTATCGACGGACCACATAGCTTGATGATCTAAATGGTATTCTCCTTGTTGATATGATAGGCCACGATATAAGTCAATTTCCATCGTGATGGAAATATGCTGGTCAGCTACTATTTCAAAATCTGAAACAGGAAGCTGCCCATTGTCAACATACAAACCATGTCGACCCTGGCCATCTTCAACATAGCAGCCGTCATTGCCATCGCCCTGTTGGATGGTGACATAGGCATCATGGTACTGACCCAGAGGTAAGTCGATATTATCGACTACAAGATGGCTATCCAATCCCTGAAAATCGAGCAGGTTAAATGCCATATCCTGTAAATCATGTCTATGGATTACCCCCTCAGCATCAGTCATGACCAGTTCTCCCATGACCATACCAACATGGGAAACTCCATCCATAGGTGAATCAGAAATAGCTAAAGAGAATTGTCCCTGAGGTAATACTTGTTCTGCTACCGTCACAGCACTATCTGAATCACTCCCACATGCGCTAAGTAAAAAAATAGAGGATAAAAACATTGTTCTACAAATCGTCATAAAGCCGCCCTGAGTATATGAAATTTATCTAATGATACCTATT
>NZ_PJAP01000539.1:0-5428 GCF_002836795.1 Shewanella sp. 11B5
TATTTCATTGCGCTCAAGCACCCAGCGATCATGTAACTGGCGTAAATCTTCAATCGACGGCAATTGACTAACCCGTTGTAGCGGATCGAAAACCCCTAGCGCGACGCCTAAATGCAAAGTGTCATTCAAGTACGCCATTAATTTACTTCGTCCTTGTTGCTGATTAAACGCCAAATCGAGCCCAAGCGGAGTGCCAGTAAAAAATGGGTACATGTGATCAACACTCAGAGCAGTTAAGTTAATCTGTTGATAATGCTTAAAACGACTAAAGTGTTCAAATCGCACATCTAATTGACGTTTAACATGCAGTAAATCGGCTTCTCGTTCATAGGTTAACGTTAACTTATCAATAAACTTAAGCGCTGCTTTACTGCTGTGATAGCCCAGCGCCGTTAAAATCTGCCGCTGACCAAGTAAACAAAATTCAAGCGCTTGTTGATTATCGACACTGCATTGCTCGCAAATCAGTAATAACAACACCGGTCTGCTGAGTAATATCTGTAATGCGGGTTCACAATTAGCTGCCAGCCACAACATTTGGTATTGATGCTCTGCAAAAGGCTGAGTGATCTTCAACAAATGTTGCGGAATAGTCGCCAACCAGGCTCGACCAGCTTCGCTTTGAGTCACTAAATCAAGTCCTAGCCCTAACCCGCCTTCAAGTTGCTCATTAGATTGATGATTAAAGGTTCGAAATCCAGCTAAGCCATTATCCCAGCAGTGTAATTGAACATCATAATCAAAACCCAATTCGCGCATAGGGATGGATAACGCACCAGTCATGTCGACTCCTAAAACAACCAAATCAATAATGTAGCTGATATTGAAACTTATTTGGCATCAGATTCTATAGCAATCGATTCAACCGCGCAGATATCAGCCAATTTACACAGTTCGATACTTCCCTAACACAAGGTTAACGCCATTGTCTGCTATATAAGCAGATTATAAATCGACAACTTAGCGCTAACCTGTATAATCCGCGGCCTATTTACTTACATATACTTATGTCTGTCTTATTCACACGTGGCTGTTGTCTTGCCCTTTGTTGATAAATATTCAGTAGTACACAGTTGGAACATTGCTTTGATTTCTACCGCTAATATCACCATGCAGTTTGGCCCTGAGCCATTATTTGAAAACATCTCGGCTCAATTTGGTCACGGTAACCGTTACGGTTTAATCGGCGCAAATGGCTG
Source organism: Shewanella sp. 11B5 (assembly GCF_002836795.1). Taxonomy (NCBI): domain Bacteria; kingdom Pseudomonadati; phylum Pseudomonadota; class Gammaproteobacteria; order Alteromonadales; family Shewanellaceae; genus Shewanella; species Shewanella sp. 11B5. The sequence continues at coordinate 1,200 of NZ_PJAP01000539.1, forward strand.
TGGCAAATCCACGTTTATGAAAATTTTGAGTGGTGCTTTGGCTCCAACATCAGGAAACGTGTCGATTACGCCAGGCTTTAAAGTCGGTACGCTTAGTCAAGATCAGTTCGCGTTTGAACAATATAGTGTTGTCGACGCTGTGATCATGGGTGATGTCGGACTGTGGAAAGTAAAACAAGAACGTGACAGCATTTATGCAAAAGCAGAAATGACCGACGAAGACGGCATGCGAGTAGGCGACCTAGAAAGTCAGTTCGCGGAAATGGACGGCTACACAGCTGAAAGTCGCGCTGGTGAAATTCTGTTAGAAGCCGGTATTGAAGAGTCATTCCACTTTGGTTTAATGCAACAGGTTGCTCCAGGTTGGAAATTGCGCGTGCTATTAGCACAAGCTTTATTCGCTAACCCAGACATTTTGTTACTCGACGAACCTACCAACAACTTGGATATTCATACCATTAGTTGGTTGGCAACAGAGCTAAACAAACGTAAATGCACCATGATCATCATTTCGCACGACAGACACTTCTTAAACTCTGTTTGTACCCACATGGCTGACATCGATTACGGCGAATTACGTGTTTACCCTGGTAACTACGAATATTTCTTAGCTCAATCAGGCTTAATTCGTGAGCAACTATTAGCAGGCAACGCCAAGAAAAGTGCTGAAATTGACGAGCTGCAAGACTTCGTTAACCGTTTTGGTGCAAACGCATCTAAAGCAAAGCAAGCTAGCTCACGCGCTAAAAAAATGGACAAAATTAAGTTAGATGATGTTAAGTCATCTAGCCGTATTACCCCGTCGATTCGTTTTGCAGAAAGCAAAAAGCTGCATCGCCAAGCACTCGTACTTGAAGAGTTGTCACACGGTTTCGACGAAGTGTTATTCGAACACGGCGACCTTATTCTTGAAGCGGGTTCTAAACTGGCGATTATTGGCGAGAACGGCGTAGGTAAAACGACCCTTTTACGCTGCTTAGTAAATGAATTGCAACACAATCATGGCCGTATTAAATGGTCTGAAAATGCTGCGATTGGTTACTGCCCGCAAGACAGCACCGCTGACTTTGATAATGACATGACTTTATTTGATTGGATGTCATTATGGCGCACACCAAAGCACAATGACTTGATGGTTCGCGGCATGTTAGGTCGTCTGTTATTTTCTGATGACGACGCCAATAAAAAAGTCCGCAACTGTTCTGGTGGTGAGAAAAACCGCCTATTATTCGGTAAGTTAATGATGATGGATATTAACGTGCTGGTAATGGACGAGCCAACCAACCACATGGACATGGAAGCGATTGAAGCGCTAAACCAAGCCTTGAAATTATTTGAAGGCACATTAATATTTGTCAGCCATGACCGCGAATTTGTGTCATCTTTGGCAACGCGTATTATTGATGTAAAAGGCAAAAAATTGATAAACTTCCAAGGTACATTTGATGAATACCTTGCAAGCCAAGCTGAAGCAGAAGCCCGAGGTTAACCTCTTTTTGGGCATGCGATACTCAATGTCCATTAACGGATAACATCGTTAAAGTAAGGTCTTCATGTTGCATAATATTGCAAAGATGAAGACCTTTTTTGTTAAATTCATTATAGAGATAATGATTAAGCAGAAATCGCGATTGCAGATGTATGTATAAAGATCAGAAGTGTAGACATGAACGACTGTCAAACTTGTCATTTACTTTACTAACTGTGCGATTTAACGCCGTTAGCAAAGCAAAGGCTGTTTGGGAGGCGTTGGTTATCACGAACTGAGGTTATTTATATTCATAAAGCCTAATCAATAGTAATCCGTTGCAGATACACGTAAAATCTACGCCTAAAATTAATAACTAACGACATAAAATAGCGAAAATATCATGAATAGAAAAATCGAATTATTGGCACCCGGTGGAGATGTCGATGCGATCAAAGCTGCGATAATAGCCGGTGCAAACGCCGTTTATTGTGGCTTAGATACCTTCAACGCCCGTAACCGTGCAGCAAACCTATCATTCGATGACTTAATTGGTGTTATCGCGCTTGCACACCAATATCAGTGTGAAGTGTTTCTTACTATGAACATCGTTATTTTAGAAAACGAAGTTCCGACATTGGTTAAATTGCTCAATCAGCTTGTGAATACGGGTATCGACGGCATTATCGTCCAGGATTTAGGCCTGTTTAATCTAGTGACTAAACATTTTCCAAGCCTAGCAATTCATGCCTCAACCCAGCTGACAACTCATAACGAAGGTCAAATTGGCTTCTTAGCCAAAATCGGCGCCACTCGTGTCAATTTATCTCGTGAGCTAAACCTTGGCGAAATTAAAAGCCTCACCACCCTCGCCCACGATCACGAAGTGCTTACCGAAGTTTTTGTTCACGGCGCATTATGTATCGCCTTCTCTGGTCAATGTTATTCAAGCTCAGTGAGTGTTGGTAATTCTGGCAACCGTGGCCGCTGTAGCCAGGCATGTCGTGACGAATATGAAGTCACAGCAGCGGGTAATAAGTTTCCGCTGAATCTAAAAGACAACTCAGCTTACTTTGATTTACCAGAATTGGTTGATGCCGGTGTTGACTCACTCAAAATTGAAGGCCGCATTAAAGGTGCGCAATATGTGCATACCGTGGTGGATAGCTGGCGTAAACAGATCGACAAATTTATCGAAACAGGCAAGCTGTTAGCCGATGACTCGAACTTACATAAAGTATTCAACCGTGATTTTACCAACTCGTTTTTAAAGGGTAACCTCACCAAAGACATGTTTATCGACAATCCACGCGATAACAGCTTTAAACATGCTAACGACAAAAGTAACGCGATATCAGTGGTTCAAATTCAAGAAGCACAACAAACACTGTCGTCAGAAAAAGACGCCATTGTGCAACTGGTTGCCGAAAAAATTAATCACCTGAGTATTGCCAAGCCAACGTTAGCACTGGCATTTTCAGGTCAAGTTGATCAACCATTGTCGATCACGGTGACCACGCCAGACCAACACTTTGTGATTGAATCATCTATCTCTCTAACCCAAGCGACAGAATCGCGGGTTGATGAAGCGGCCATTGAGAAACGCTTTAAAAGCTTAAAAGGCAGTGGTTACTTGTTACAAGCGTTTAATTACGACGACTTGCAGGCTGATTTAAGCTTACCATTTAGTCAGTTAACTCAGCTTAAAAACCAACTGTTATTACAGCTAACACAAAGAGAATACATAGGTGCAGTAACCTTACCCAAGTTACCTAAGCATCCGAAAGTAACAGAAACACCGACATTATCTTTGCTTATTAGTGATGAAAAAGACGTCAACTTATGTGATGTTACCGATGCCGACATCTACTTTAAGCTGCCTGAAAGCTTTAAGAAAAACGACAACAAGTATATTGATATCTTTTTACGCAACCCAAGGTTAATTCCGTGGTTTCCGGCTGTGCTTATTAGCAAAGATTACATCGAAGCAGTAAGAGTGTTAGAAGTGGTTAAGCCTAAGCGAATTGTTACTAACAATACCGGCGTCGCGTTTAAAGCCTATGAAATGGACATTGAGTGGATTGCAGGCCCGTTTTTAAACACCACTAACTCTTATGCCTTGCTAACATTACAAGAGCAATTAAATTGTGCTGGTGCGTTTATTTCGAACGAGATTAATCGTAATCAAATTAAAAACATCGCCAGGCCGGAAAACTTCAAACTGCTTTACAGCATCTATCACCCAATTTTGATGATGACCAGCAGACAATGCTTTTTCCAACAAACGGTAGGCTGTAATAAGCCCAGCATTGAAGACGGTTGCATGCTCAAGTGTGAAAAAGCCACTACCATCACTAATGTGAAAGGTATTTCGTTTGCAGTAGACAAACAAAAAGGCGGTTACCCGAGCATCTATAACCACGAGCAGTTTTTAAACATCGAAGCCGTTGAAGATTTATCACACTTATTTGATGAGTTCTTTATCGATCTCACCAACATAGGATCTGGCTCAAAAGCTGAAATCGATAAAACTCAGCTGGTCGCCCACTTCGAAAACGTCCTTAAAGGCGTTAGCGAATCCAAAGTTGAGCTAAATCAACTGGTGACAATTTCGACTAATGCCCAGTATCAGCAAGGTTTGTAATAACGCTGGATAATGACTCGCTCGACATAGAGTGTGATGGTTAACTTATGACTCAATTAATTTATCAGTTATCGATTATCAATTATCAATTATCAATTATCAATTATCAATTATCGA
>NZ_PJAP01000540.1:0-5395 GCF_002836795.1 Shewanella sp. 11B5
TTAGCAGGGCCATTTTGTCGAGGCCATGAAATTGTCTGTCAATTTGGCTATCGACATTTAATCTGCAAACCGGTTGATAAGCCACATGACCCACTCCTTAATACACCCAATATGACGTTTTGGGTCAGTGCTACATTTGGAGAGCAGTTTTTGGTTAATAGGCATAGTTGGAAGAATTCTCCTGAACTGTTAAACCAAGTTTACTGTTATCTACATAATGATACTTACGCAGCCGTTCAACAAGCTGAAGCTGCAATGATATGCACTCTTGCGATGTCGTTTGAACAGCGTGCTTTGCTGGTCATCCCGTTAGACAGCCAGTAAGCCACCGGTATCAATGCGCTACAACAAATAAAGGAATATTTGATGGGAATGCCAGCAGCAACCATTTCGTGTATGCATCTTTGTCCGAAAATGAATCCCGGTCCCGTTCCACATGTTGGTGGTCCCATTGTGATGGGCTCAGGTAATGTCCTTGTTGGTTCGTTACCTGCAGCGCGCAAAGGTGACAAGTTAATTTGTGTCGGCCCGCCTGATACCATTAATGCGGGATCGAGTTCGGTACTGATTAACGGAAAACCAGCCGCCAGAATGGGTGATGGTACCGCACATGGTGGAAAAATTATTGTGGGTAATCCAACAGTAATGATCGGCTAGTATAAACAAGGATTGTGGTAAATGAATTTGATTGATAGTTTTAATCTTCTGTTGGCACAACGACATGTCATGTTGTCGTCGTTTCAGTGTATGCCAAAAAATATTGAAGATAATACTCAATCGCTAATGGTCATTTTAAAGATGATCCAGCAAAGAAAAGATGCTGAATGGCCATTACTTAATGCCAACACCTGTGATGAAATTGTCGATGCATTTGAAACAGATGTGTTTTATTGCCCAACAGACAAAATGGTGATCTTATCTTTACTATTGCAACTGCACTATAAGGCTCAGCCAGTTAAGCAATCAGGTATCGTTCAAGCTTTGTTTGCCAGTACAATTAAAGATGTTGGCCACTATAACCCTGCATTTGCATTAATGGCCAGCCAACTTAATCTTGATAAAGTTAATTTTACAGCCAGCAACAAAACGCCTGAACAAATCCAGCAATACATCTTATTCTGCATCTATCGAGGTAAACGCTTAAAGCGTGCCGACGGAATTGACTCCCTCAACATTTCTCGGTCATCACTGACATCTTTGTATATTGAAATGTTGATGGTCAACATTAACGAACCGTTAAAACTCTATGGGGTATTTTGTCAATTAGACTATTGCCATAGTGCGCTTTTTGAAGTGTTTATTACTTCGTTAGACGAAGCAATATTGAGCCAAATATTTAATTTAATGAGTGAAAATGCCGATTTAACACTAAGAGTCATTGAGTTAATGGGTTATTCAGGTTTTAGTAAATTCGTGCCTTTTTTAGCTCGAGCAATGCAGCAACCTAGTCAAACATTAATGGCTTTTCGAGCGCTTCGGACTATTTTAGGACCAGAGCTGGATCAAGCGGTGCCTTATCAATGGCAGTTTGAAGAAGATGAAGTCGAACGTTGTGAATACCTACAGTTTTACAGTGCCAAATTATTACATCGGTGGATGTTATTGGCGCTTAAAATGCCAGATGTCAGATTGATTGATGGTGTTGAAGTTAATGGTACCAGTATTGATAAGATCATTAGTCATTCAAGCCCCGTGCACCAGCGTATTGCCTTTTTACATAAGCTTCGGCTGAATAATGTGGTTAGTTGCAGCCCACAACGTGTGAAAGTGGCCTTATGATTATGCATGCAGAGGCCATTAATATGGTCGTAGGGTCATACGAAAACCCACAGCAGTTAATTAACTTACCTTTATCTGAAGGGGTCGATTTCAGCTATCAATTATCTGATGGTCAGCAGGTGGCAGCCGTCATGGCGCACGAGCTTGCTACTGACACTCAATTAAACCGCCTAATTGATATGTTGCATAAATTACCTATTCAAAATGAAACTCAATGGCAACCTTACTCTCACCAAGCGATTTTTTGGATTTTACCTCATCTAGAAAAACAACAACTGGTTGATTGGGTCACTCGTTTACATGCACTTTTTCCGCATTGTTTTGTGCATCCCAATAGCCGGTTTTTTCCTATGGGCAGTGCCGGTGTTTTTTCTGCTTTGAGCGCATTAAAGGCAATGCCTGTCGACAATCAAAGTGCAATATTTATTGCCGTAGACAGCTTGTTCTTCGACCTTGTGGATTTTAATCATGGCCAAGAGCTGATTACTCAACAACAAGACACAGGACGTTGTCCTGCTGAAGCGGTCATCATGGCCAGCATCAATGTTGCAAACGAAGGCATGGAAATAGTGGATTTATTTCAAGATTCATGTAGTGCTGTTCAACAAAACCAAACAATAAAAGCTTTGTTTAATCGTGCCTGCCAGATTGAAGGCTTGGATGTATTTGCTCAATTGTATTTACCCGGCAACCATGCCGCTATAACGAATAACTGGCTTAATGCTTATGAGCAATTAGCCGGCAGAATCGATCAAGATACACAAATTTCCCAATCTAGTTATTTTACAGGCGATATCGGTTGTGTGGCGGGGTTATATAATTTGCTGCACATCTATAACCGTTACCAACAACAAAATGCTACTGGAACAAGCTTACAACTGGAAGTATCTCAACAACTTCACCTTGGTTTGGCAATGTACTCATGGATAGAGAAGGCATAAACGAACATGACGGTCAGTAATTTCAATTTTAAAGGTCATAACCGTTATATCGTTATCGTGCCTGCAAGTGCGTCAACGCCAGCTGGATTCCAGTTATTAACGTTTGAGCAAAACAATAATGTTAGTGAGATAATTAATGAAATCTCGCCTCATTTAGTCCGTGATCGTAATGCATTAATTTACGCGCGCAGTCTGGTGATGAATGCGGGTGTAAATGCTAGCTTAAATCCAAGAGATATTACCCGTAAACTGAGTGACATTATTGAGCGCAATTTACTCAGAGTGTATGGTGAAACACCCAAACAACAAATTCAGCATTCAACTGAAACGGGCACTCTAGGCGCGAGTTCAACCAATACAAAAGCACCCAAAACCAATAAGGGCAAACAAACTTCTGCGTCAGTTCAATCCGGGACTGTGGCGAATCATTCCCCGACGGAAGTGGCTATTGATCAGCAAGAGTGCCGCAGCGATCCCGTATCGATGTTAAGTGGCGAAGAAATTTTACCGTTAGTCGATTTTGAGCTTAATGGCTTAATGCCGCTAACGTGGTGTCGTTTGTATCGTTCGAGCAAAATTCTTAGCAATGTTGGTATGGGTTACGGCTGGCGACATAACTTTTGTGTGCAGCTGGATCATCAATATCAAGCGCCAGCGAAAGTTGGGCCTAAAAAACCCGGTAAATATTGGTTTGAATTAACCGACGATGAAGGCCGAGTACATGTGTTCGACTCGGTTAAACGAGGGCAAACCAGTATTCAACTTTCAACAGGTTGGTCGCTAGTACATCAAGCCGATGGCCGCCATGTATTAATAAAGCCCGATGACAGCCATTGGGCATTTATACAAAAAAACGTTGCTGGTAAAGAGGTTTGGCAGCTTGAAACGATTAGTAATCATCAAGGCCAATACTTTCAGCTGTATTATGATCATCAAGGCCGCTTAACTCAAATAACAACAGGCCCTAAACGTGGCGTGTTGTTATTTTACAATGCACAAAGCAATTTGTTAAAAGTCGCTTCGTACATGTTAGATAACGAAGGCAACAAACAAATTCATCAGAATTTGTTGGCTAGCTATCAATACGATGATGATCAAGCCCTTATTGCCGCCACCGACAGCAACGGACGAGTAGAGCGCTACAGTTATGTAAAAGTGAAGTCGGCTACAAATGCCTCTGACTGCGATGTTCCATACAACAGCAGAACCTCGACCTATTTATTACAACGCAGAACTCGGGCATCAGGCTTTAGCCATCACTTTTCGTGGAACGGGCACGATCAGCGCGCTAAATGTATTGAGCAATGGGGTGATGATGATATCTATCATTATCACTTTGAATATACGCCACTCGTTAACGGTATTAAAAGCTGTTGCACCGACTCTTTAGGTCATCACGAGACTTTTATTCACAATGCACAAGGGCTATTGACTGAACATCACAATCCCAATGGCAGCGTTATACGTCACCAATATGATGCTGTCGGCCGTAAAGTGGCCACCGTTGATGCGTGTGATAATAAAATACAATACAACTATAACGAGCAAGGGCGGTTACTGTCTGTTATTCAAGCGGACGGTGGTACCACACGATTTGAATATAATCGTTTAGGGCAACGTATCGTTACCCATGATCCAATTGGCCGAGTGGCTAAAAGGCACTACGATGCGACCGGACGACTGTTGTCTGAGCAAAATTTTGATGGTCGTCAATTACAATACCAATACAATGATGCAGGGCAGTTAACGCAAAAAGTCGATGTTAATGGCGTTGTCCATCGCTACCATTGGGACCGCGATGGCGAATTGTTGGCAACGCAAGTCGGTGATGCGTTAACCCGTTTTAGCCATGATAGACTGGGACGAGTTAACGCTACGATTAATCCGCAAGGTCTGGTCACTGAATTTATTCGTGACAACAAAGGCCAAATTGTCGAAAGTAAATCTTACCCACAAGATAACCAAGACAAACCTGAAGAAACCATTAGTCATTACTATCAGTACGATGATGCCGGACGTATTATTCGCCAGCGTCAACAGGCTGATGTAGCTGGCGAGCAAGAACTCAGTAACGATAGCGAGTACATTGATAACATTATCGACTATGACGGTTTAGCTCAACCGCGCCAGCAAACCTTTGCCGATGGCAGTTGGCTGAAGTTTTTTTATGATAAAGAACGTAACTTAAACCGCATTGAGCGAAGTGACGGGGCGCAGTACCGTATTGAATACACAGCAACAGAGCAACCTAAAACCTTAATTGGTTTTGATGGCCGTGAACAACATTATCAATATGACGCCAATGATAATTTAGTGGCAGTGAACGACAGTGATATTCGGTTTGTTGAGCTAAAACGTGATTCAATGGGGCGCATTTATCAGCAAAGTAGCCATGTAAAACTTGAGCCCAGTGCCACATCTGCATTACTGAATACTCAGAACTTTTATCAATATAACCCGATAGGGCAAATAACTCGCGCCCACAACCAACACCGTACAGTGCAACAACACCTTGACGCTCAAGGGCGTATAAATAGTGTATTGCAAAGCCAGTGGCAACTTGACTATCAATATAATGATTCAGGTAAACGCAGTCGTTTAACGTTACCTGATGGGCAACAGATTGATTATCAATACAATAAAAACAGTCAATTAAGTGGCATTAGTCTTAAAGA
>NZ_PJAP01000541.1:0-5377 GCF_002836795.1 Shewanella sp. 11B5
TGGTTATTAACTGTCGCAATGGCAGCCAGCTTTGGCGCTGCGGCAGATGAAGGCATGTGGCAACCACATCAACTTCCCGCAATGGCTGATGAACTTAAAGCAAAAGGCTTAGAAATAAGCGCTGATTCAATTTCAAAATTAACTGAATTCCCAATGAATGCCGTTATCAGCCTGGGTGGTTGTACCGCATCATTTGTGTCACCAAAAGGTTTGGTAGTTACCAACCATCACTGTGCCTATGGCTCAATTCAGTACAACTCCACCCCAGAAAAAAACCTCCTTAAAGACGGCTTTTTAGCTAAAACTTACGCCGAAGAATTACCGGCGACACCTGGTTCACGTATTTTTGTAACTGAAGCAGTAACCGATGTTAACGATAAAGTTAAAGCAAACCAGATGGATAAAGTGGGCAATGAGTTTTATAAAGGTATAGAACTACAAGAAAAAACCTTAGTTGCTGAATGTGAAAAAGAGGATGGTTACCGTTGCCAAGTGTATAGTTTCCATGGCGGCCTAGAATATTATCTTGTTAAGCAGTTAGAAATTCGTGATGTGCGTTTAGCCTATAACCCAGCCGCTAGTGTGGGCAAATACGGCGGTGATATCGATAACTGGATGTGGCCTCGTCATACCGGTGACTTCTCATTTTATCGTGCTTACGTATCTAAAGACGGCAAGCCTGCCGATTTTAGCAAAGACAATGTACCGTACGAGCCAAAAAGCTTTTTAAAAGTATCAGCTAAAGGCGTTAGCGATGGCGACTTTGTCATGGTTGCTGGTTATCCTGGCCGTACCAACCGATACCGCACTGCCGATGAAGTGAACAATCAGTTTAATTGGGCTTATCCAGAAGGCAAAGTCCTGCAAGAGCGCATGATTAGCATCATCAAAGAAACCGCCTCAGAAGGCAGCGACGAGCGGATTAAATACGAAAGCTTGATTGCCGGTTTAGCCAATTATGCCAAAAACTTTACCTCGATGATTGAGTATTATGGAAAATCAACCATGCTCGCTGATCGTGAGAAAATAGAGAGCGATTTAGCCAACTGGATCGGCAAAGATAAAAAGCGCCAACAGCAGTATGGCGAAACACTATCAAGCTTAGAAAAGTTAGTGGCTAAGAGTCAGCAAAATCAGCAACGTGACATTTTATTAGGTTACATCGGTTACACCACTATGGTCACTACCGCTCGTGATTTGTATCGCTTAGCTAATGAGAAAACCTTAGCTGATATGGCACGAGAACCAGGCTACCAAGAACGTGACATGACCAACTTCACTTCAAGCATGGAACGTATTGATCGCCGTTATGCCGCCAGTGTCGATAAAGCCCTGCTAGCCGATTTACTGACACGTTATGCTGCATTACCTGCAGAGCAGCATTTAGCCGCTTTAGATAAAGCATTTGGTATTAGCAGCAAGTTCGATGCTAAAGCATTAGCTAAAACACTCGATAAAATGTACGCCAACACCAAGCTAAATAACAAAGAAACTCGCTTAGCATGGATGAACAAATCGGTTGCCGACTTTAAAGCATCTAACGACCCATTCATTCAATTTGCAGTACAGACCTTTGATGCTGACATGGCGCGCGAGAAAGAGAAAAAGCAATTAGAAGGTGACTTAATGAAAGTACGTCCACAATATATGGACGCTATCATTGCTTACAATCGCGAGTTAGGAAAACCTGTTTATGCTGATGCAAACTCAAGCCTGCGTGTAACGGTAGGTAACGTTAAAGGTTATTCTCCACAGGATGGTTTAGTGGCGGTGCCTTTTACACGCTTAGAAGGCATTTTAGCCAAAGACACTGGTGTTGATCCTTTCGATGCGCCAGCTAAACAACTTGAGCTGATTAAACAAAAGCAATACGGCGATTACTACGTCAAAGCGGTTGATTCTGTACCGGTTAACTTCTTATCTACCTTAGACACAACGGGTGGTAACTCAGGCTCACCAACCTTAAACGGCCGTGCTGAACTAGTGGGTTTACTGTTTGATGGTGTGTACGAAAGTATCATTGGTGACTGGGGATACGACGCACAAAGTAACCGTTCTATCCAAGTAGACAGCCGCTACATGCTATGGGTAATGCAGTATTTAGATAATGCTGACAACTTATTAGCTGAAATGGAAATCGTTAGATAACGCTCAGTTTACTGCACGTTTAAGACTCGATAACTCTGCGGCCGTTAATGGCCGCATTGTTTTTTCTGCAAGCTCATCAATACGTATATCGAGTAATTGAGTTCGCATTAAATCAATCACTTTGTAACCTAACGTTTGACACATACGGCGTATTTGTCGATTTAATCCTTGGGTTAATACAATCTCAAACCGGTCTTCTTCAGCCGTTAAGCTCAATGGCCGAATATCGCATGATCGAGTTTGCACATCACCATAACTGACCCCATTTGCCATCATCGATAAAAAACTGGTACTAATTGGCTTATCAACTTGGACCACGTATGTCTTAGGATGATAATAATCGGGATGCATTAGCGCTTGCGTTAATTGACCGTCATTAGTGAGTAGTAGCAAACCACGAGAATCTTTATCCAAACGCCCTGCAGGATACAACCTTGGTAACTCAGGTAATACATGCAGTAAGCTGTGGGGATCATCAACTAATAAACGGCAATCAATTCCAACAGGCTTATGATATAGCCAATACTGTTTATCTTGCACAGCAAGGATCGGTTTATCATCTACTAGAATTGTCTCAATTTCACAAAGGTTAACTCGGTCAGTGTGTTTAGCTAATTGATGATTAATACTCACTCGACCAGTGTCGATAAGTCGTGCAGCTTGGCGTCTTGACGCCACACCACATACAGCCAAATAATGACTTAATCGCATTGATGTCATAGACTTAATCGCATTGATGTCATAGACTTAATCGCATTGATGTCATAGACTTAATCGCATTGATATCATAGATAATACTCAAGCAGGAATAAATAGACGTTAACGGGTTTCGAGAAATTGATACACGTTATGTTGTTGAGTTTTAATGGTTGACAGCAGGCTTAACCCAAGACAGATACACCATAGAATATTCGCTTGCGTTAATGTCCACATGGCTGAGGACACGATACAATACTGAGGTAAATCGGCCGAACACTCAGCAAAATCCAACTGGCTCCAATCGAACAGCGTCAATAATAATAACCCACTGCATATTGAAATAATGCTCAAACTAAGCATTCGCTTGGTCATCGTGCTGCCAGGTTTAAAGTAATCAAGTAGGCAAATACAATGCAAAAAAATGGTACTGAATAAATAAAGCGTCGACGCTTTACGGTGTAAGTCTAAAAAGTTAATCGGAAACACACCCATTAGCACAATACTAACACCAACTACACCACCAATAATGGCAATGTAACGGCTCAGTAAATCAGGAAAGGTATTAAACACCGCCACCATGGCGAGTAAGAAGCATGAGCCACCCGCTAATAGTGATAAATTAAACACGATTGCAAACGACGAATGCATATAATTACCAAGCGTATCAGGGCGGATCATCAACATGTCTAAGCTTATACCATCGGCTTGTACTATCAACGCACTTCCTACGCCAAAAGAGCAGATTGCAGCCGCTGCCAATGACATAAATACAATCACTAGGTGTAAATCATAATTACGGACTCTATCTGTCACTGATCGATACTTATGTCAAAAATGGAATGAGAATGTTAACGCGGAAAGCAAAAAAGTAAAAGCCGATAATCACATAACCCAAAAACTAAACCTAAGCCCTAACTTAAACCAAAATTTAAACCAAAAATAAAAATGCCCAATCGTGGCTGACTGGGCATTATTTGCTATAGCGGACTAAATAGTCACTTTAATCTTAATCTCGTTAAACCAAGCGACTGTGTGATTTACCCTGTAGCCAATTTAAGTACGTTTACGAAATATCACAATAATCACCGCAATAACGGCCAAAATCATACAGTACCAAGCATTAGACACTGCGGTTAATGGGCTAATGGTAAACACCGAGGCAATTAATAATGCTTGGGCGCCATGCGGAATTAATCCCTGAATAATACATGCGAAGATATCTAAAATACTGGCTGCTCGTTTTGGCGATACTCCATGTTTTTCAGCAAGCTCTTTCGCAATATCGCCCGTCACCACAATCGAAACCGTATTGTTAGCAACGCACGTATTCGTTGCGGCAACAATCGCTGCCATACCTAGCTCTGCTGCACGACTTGATGCTTCGCCATTGGCTTTTGAAAAACGACTGATCAAGCCCTCAATTTGTTTACTGACAAAGGTTAATCCACCTTGCTGCTGCATTAACGCCGCTAAACCACCAACTAACATCGACAGAATAAAAATTTCCTGCATATTGGTAAAGCCAGTATAAATATCATTACCAAATTGAATAACGCTATATTCTGAAGTCAGTACGCCTGTCATGCCTGCAAGTACAATCCCTAGCGACAACACCACAAAAACGTTTAAACCCACCACAGCTAATACCAGAATGGTTAAATACGGTAATACTTTTAAGATTTCAATATCCTGAACAGCAATATCCGCTTGCCCTTGACCGACAATCGAAAAAGCAATCAAGGTGAGGATCGACGCCGGAATTGCAAACACTAAGTTTTCACGGAACTTGTCTTTCATTTCACAACCTTGAGTACGTGTTGCCGCAATCGTGGTATCTGAAATAATCGATAAGTTGTCTCCAAATAATGCACCAGACATCACCGCACCAGCCATTAAGGCATAATCAATTTGTGCTTGGTCTGCAACACCTAATGCCACTGGTGCTACTGCCGCTATGGTGCCCATAGATGTGCCCATTGAAGTCGCGATAAAGGCGGCAATAACAAAGAAACCAGGCAATAGTAAATTTGATGGAATAAACGACAGACCAAGTGCAACGGTAGCATCAACGCCACCAGTGGCTTTAGCCACTGCAGCAAATGCGCCTGCCAATAAATAAATTAAACACATAGCAATAATATTGCTGTGGCCAATACCTTCAATAAAGGTTTCTATCGCACTGTTGATTTTCTGTTTCGATAACAGCACCGCCAACACAATGGCAGGTAAAATCGCAATCACACTGGGTAATTGATAGAACGCATAATCAACGCCCTGGCTTTGAAAATATAAGCCTGCGCCTATAAATAATCCTAAAAATAAAAATAATGGCAATAACGCCACAAACGATGCCGGGCTGTTTCCTGCCGTGGTAACTGATGAAGTAGCTTTGGTCAAAATGATCTCTCTTTATCTTAACGAATAGGGATTGTTGGATGAGAAAAGCGAGTACGACACAATCTCGGTCATCGGTGATTATTTAACAACACGTTCAACGGTGCTAAATATTGCAGTCACATCATAACAAGTT
>NZ_PJAP01000542.1:0-5373 GCF_002836795.1 Shewanella sp. 11B5
TAAGGTTAACCAAGCTCGACCGCATTGGGCGTCTTGTTTAATTGCTTGTTGTAATTTTTTGATTTTATCAGCGTCATTATTGGCTTCATCAGCTAACTGACAATAAAAATGGGCCGTGGTGCATTTAAGCACTTGCTGACGTTTACGAGGTAAGCGTTTAGTGATGTCGATGGCATTTTGCCACTCTTTGGTCACTTGGTAGATTAGCAGCAGTTGTGTTTCAGCTTCTTCACTGTGGTCATCTTGGCTGACTAAGTTTATAAAGATTTCTTCAGCGCGGTCATAAAAACCTGCAGCCATATAATCTTTACCTAACTCCATCATCGCAATGTCACGCTGCTCATTGGTTAAGCTAGGCCTAGCAATCAAATTTTGATGGATGCGAATAGAACGATCCACTTCACCTCGTTTACGAAATAACGAACCTAACGATAGATGGGTGTCGATAGTTTCGTCATCAACATCGAGCATGCTGATGAATAAATCAACCGCTTTGTCAGACTCGTTAGACAGTAAAAAGTTAAGCCCAGTAAAGTAATCTCGGCTTAGTTTTTTAGTCTGCTGGCTATCGCTATGACGAATACTGCGTCGTCCCATGTACCATCCATAACCGGCAGCGATAGGCAATAACAAGAACAAGATTTCTAGCATACTAGGCGGCTTGATCCTTAGGCGTTACAACAACACTGATTGCATCCGCAGCGGCGAACTTTTTAAGCGCTTTGTTACTTTTACGTAACGCGAGTTTTAACTTCACGATGTGGTAACTTGCAAATATCCAGCTGATGATAAAGCCGCTGAAAAATACCACAGCAAGAACCATAGGCAATCGATATTGCCCTTCAGCAATAAAGTAACTTAAGGTTACGACTTGTTCATTTTTAGCGCCAAATAATAATGCTAGAACAAACATCAATCCAACCAGTACAACGATAATAAATGATCTCACGCTATTCTCCATGAAGGTGCATCAATATAATGATTATCCAAGAAATTTACTGGGCTGACCAGCATTGACTGCCATTAGATACAAAAAAGCCTCCAATAGGAGGCTTTTTATTCAAGCGTTAATCAAGGATTAACAGCATCGACACGTTCGCGCAGCTCTTTTCCCGGCTTAAAGTGCGGTACATACTTGCCTTCCAAGTCAACAGAGGTTCCTGTTTTTGGATTACGACCCGTACGAGGCGCACGATAGTGAAGTGAAAAACTACCAAATCCACGGATTTCTATACGATCACCGGTTTCTAATGTTGTTGCCATTTGCTCCAACATTTCTTTGATTGCACTTTCCACTTCTTTCGCCGACAGTTGCGACTGCCTAGTGGCGAGTTTTTCGATAAGTTCAGATTTTGTCATCTTAGCTATCCCATATTATCAAGCCAAACACAGTCGCCTAATGGGGACAAGGTCCCCATACAACAGACGATTTTCGATTACTTACGAGCTGCTTTGAAGGCTTCAGCCATTGCGCTGCTCATTACAACATCGTCTTGCTTGTTCAAAGTAGCGATCGCTTCTTTCTGTTCAGCTTCATCTTTCGCTTTGATAGATAAGCTGATAGAACGGTTCTTACGATCTACACCCATGAACTTAGCTTCGATTGCATCACCAACTGAGTATACAGTAGATGCGTCTTCGATGCGGTCTGCAGAGATGTCAGCTACACGAATGTAACCTTCAACTGTTTCTGCTAATTCAACTGTAACACCTTTTGCGTCAACAGCAGAAACAGTACCGTGAACTACGGTGCCTTTCTTCTTGTCAGCTAAGTATGCGTTGAATGGATCATCTTCAGTTTGCTTAACACCTAGGCTGATGCGCTCACGCTCTGGGTCTACTGAAAGAACTACAGCGTGGATCTCATCGCCTTTCTTGTATTCAGAAACTGCGTCTTCGCCAGTACCGTTCCAAGAAATGTCAGATAAGTGAACAAGACCATCGATTCCACCGTCAAGACCGATAAAGATACCGAAGTCAGTGATTGACTTGATCTTACCAGATACTTTGTCGCCTTTGTTGTAACGAGTTGCGAAGTCATCCCATGGGTTAACTTTACACTGTTTAAGGCCTAGAGAAATACGACGACGTTCTTCATCGATGTCTAATACTAACACTTCAACTTCATCACCTAAGTTAACAACTTTAGATGGGTGAATGTTCTTGTTAGTCCAATCCATTTCAGAAACGTGTACTAAACCTTCAACGCCTTCTTCGATTTCGACGAAGCAACCGTAGTCAGTTAAGTTAGTTACGCGACCAGTAAGCTTAGTGCTTTCTGGGTAGCGCTTGCTGATTTCTAACCATGGATCTTCGCCAAGTTGCTTAAGACCTAGTGATACGCGAGTACGCTCACGGTCATACTTAAGAACTTTAACGTTGATTTCGTCACCAACATTAACGATTTCAGATGGGTGCTTAACACGTTTCCAAGCCATATCAGTGATATGTAAAAGACCGTCAACACCACCTAAGTCTACGAATGCACCGTAGTCAGTAAGGTTTTTAACGATACCTTTAACAGCTTGACCTTCTTGTAGATTCTCAAGAAGAGTATCACGTTCAGCACTGCTTTCAGATTCGATAACTGCACGACGAGAAACAACAACGTTGTTGCGCTTCTGGTCAAGCTTGATAACTTTGAATTCTAATTCTTTGTACTCTAAGTGAGCTGTGTCGCGAACTGGGCGCACGTCAACTAGAGAACCTGGTAAGAAGGCACGGATACCGTTTAATTCAACAGTGAAACCACCTTTAACTTTACCATTGATGATACCGATTACAGTTTCAGCATCTTCGTACGCTTTTTCTAGAACGATCCAAGCTTCATGACGCTTAGCTTTTTCGCGAGACAATTGAGTCTCACCGAAACCATCTTCAACAGAGTCAAGGGCTACGTCAACTTCATCACCTACTTGGATTTCTAAAACGCCTTGTGCGTTTTTGAATTCGTCAGCATTGATTGGGCTTTCAGACTTAAGACCAGCGTCAACAAGTACCATACCGTTTTCGATGGCAACAACTGTACCACGGACGATAGAACCTGGACGGAACTCTAGGGTTTGAAGGGATTGTTCAAATAGATCAGCAAAAGATTCAGTCATGTTTTAGGTTACTTTCATTAAATAAACCACCATCCATCCTAGATG
Source organism: Shewanella sp. 11B5 (assembly GCF_002836795.1). Lineage (NCBI taxonomy): Bacteria > Pseudomonadati > Pseudomonadota > Gammaproteobacteria > Alteromonadales > Shewanellaceae > Shewanella > Shewanella sp. 11B5. The sequence continues at coordinate 3,150 of NZ_PJAP01000542.1, forward strand.
TGGAGTCTAGTAATATTATTCGTGTCATCCTTAACACGAATACCTACTGCACAATAATCGACCATTCGATTATGTAACAGTAATTTTTTGTCCAACATATTCAAGCACTTGCTTCAATACATCTTCAATGCCTATGCCGCTTGTATCAATAACAAGTGCATCATCAGCTGGGACTAGTGGCGAAGCGGCGCGATTGATGTCGCGGTCGTCTCGTTCAATAATTTCAGCTAAAAGGCGATCGATTTTAACATCGAAGCCCTTGTCCTGCAACTGATTATAGCGTCTTTGCGCACGTTCTTCAGCAGACGCAGTTAAAAATATTTTTACTGGTGCTTTAGAAAAAACCACTGTGCCCATGTCGCGTCCATCGGCAACAAGTCCTGGAGCGGCGCTAAATGCACGTTGACGACGTAATAATGCCTCACGTACGCGTGGTAATGCCGCCACTTTTGAGGCAGCATTTGAGCATTCTTGTGTGCGAATGGTGGTGGTAACATCTTCACCTTCGAGAATCACTTTAATGGCATCGGCCTCGGTCCCCGTTAAAAATTGAACATCAAGGTGTGCAGCCAATAAGGTCAGTGCTTCTTCGTTTTCTAGCTCAACATCATGATGAATAGCGGCTAAGGCTAAAACACGATAAATCGCACCACTGTCTAACAAATGCCACCCTAAATGTTGTGCCAACAATTGGCATATAGTCCCTTTCCCTGCACCGCTTGGGCCATCTACTGTGATCACTGGAGATCGTTCAGACATAATTTCCTCCGAAAATAATCTATCTTCCTTGAAAAGATAAAGGGTTCATCAAAATAAGCGCGCGCATTGTATAACAAAAAAATGTTAATTACTGATGAATTTTCGGTTATTAAAACCAAGATCGCCCTTTAGTGCATACCTGATGCACTAAAGGGTTCGTTTTAATTTCACGATATAAGATTATTTTGCCAATTGTGTAAATTGTACAAAGTAATCTGGAAAGGTCTTAGATGTGCAGTCTGGATCGTTAATGGTGATCCCACAATCCGCAAAGGCCATCATTGAAAAACACATTGCCATACGATGATCATTATAGGTATCAATTGCTGCAGTATTGAGTTCTGCAGGTGGTGTGATCGTAATATAGTCATGACCTTCTTCAACTATTGCGCCCACTTTACGTAACTCAGTGGCCATTGCGGCTAAGCGGTCTGTTTCTTTAATGCGCCAGTTGTAGATGTTAGTCAGTTTTGTGGTGCCTGTCGCAAATAAAGCAGCTGTAGCAATGGTCATTGCAGCATCGGGAATATGATTCATGTCCATTTCGATGGCTGTTAACGTAGACTTTCTGGCAATAATGTAATCATCGCCCCACTCTATGTTTGCGCCCATTTGGGCTAATGCATCAGCAAATTTTACATCGCCTTGAATACTTAAGCGGCCAACACCAGTGACTTTAACTTCACCACCTTTAATGGCACCCGCGGCTAAAAAGTACGATGCAGATGAAGCGTCCCCTTCAACTAATACTTTGCCCGGAGATACATAGTGCTGACCGGCTTTAATTTCGAAACGTTGATATTGGTGGTTAATCACCTCAACACCGAATTGTTTCATCAGTGCGATGGTAATATCGATATAAGGTTTTGAAACTAACTCACCTTTAATTTTAATATTAACGCTGTCTTTAGTCAGCGGTGCGACCATAAGCAAAGCCGTCAAAAACTGGCTTGATAAATCACCGGCAATTTCAACATCGCCGCCGTTTAGCCCTGTGGCATTTATCGTTAACGGTGGAAAACCATCGTTTTTAAGGTAAGTGACATCTGCACCGAGCTGACGCAGCGCATCAACTAAATCACCAATTGGTCGCTCTTCCATTCGTGGCTCACCCGTTAAGGTAAACTCGCCTTGGCCTAATGTTAATGCTGCGCATAAAGGACGCATTGCCGTACCAGCATTACCTAAAAAGAGGCTTTGAGCGCTAGCAGATGAAATTGGACCTTCGTTTCCTTCAACAACGCATTCGGTTTTGTCTTCACTTAATGTGTATTGAATACCCAATTGTTTAAGCGATGCCAGCATATAGCGAATGTCGTCAGAATCTAACAAGTTTGTAAGTGTTGTGCTGCCTTTGGCAAGCGTGGCTAAAAGTAATACACGGTTTGAAATACTTTTAGACCCTGGAATATTAATTTCGCCGTTGATGCAATTAATAGGATTAAGACGCAGTTGCTTCATTCGC
>NZ_PJAP01000543.1:0-5326 GCF_002836795.1 Shewanella sp. 11B5
CCTCAGGTTGTTCATCTAAGGTTTCGCTCAAGCTTCGTAGCGATCGAGCTGTGCGGCGGATTTCTTCCAATGTATTGGTGAGTTCTATCAACAATGGCGAGTTTTGGTCGAGTGTGTTGCCTGCTTGGTTTGCAAGCTGATTAATGCTTAATAGTGTACTGCGTAATTCAGTTAAACTATGGTTTAGCGACTCAACGAACTTGGGTTCATCATGATTTAATTGCACCAGTAAATTATCGAGTTTTAGCAGCACTTCAAGCCCATTTTTACCTAATGCTGCTTGAGTGTTGTCTAAGTTAATCGCGGTGCTTTTAACTGCTTTGGCTGCATTATCAAAATTATCCAGTGCTTGCTGTATTTTTCCGCTGGCGGCAATGTCACTGAGCTGCTGAGCTAAATTATCGACATTGTTGACTAAACTTTTTAAGTTTAACGATTGCAAGTCTTTCGACAGTGATTCGAAATCAGTCGCGATGGTCGGCAATTCTAATAATTGATCTTTTTCTCCGTGAAATACCGGTGACGTGTTGGGAAAGAAATCCAGCTCAACATATAGCAGTCCGGTGAGTAAACTCAGATAATTCAGCTGGGCGCGTAAGCCGTTATCGATGGCGTGAGAAAAAAACTCTTCACCTACTTGGATCCCTTTTATATTGATACGTTTCAACAATAAGTCGGCATGAACCGCAGCCGTGACACCCTGGCTACTGTCGTTGGGGAAATCGATACTGATATCGCTTATTTCACCTATTATGACCCCTTTTAATTTTACCGGTGCGCCTACCTGTAACCCTTGCACAGAACTGTTAAAAAACATCACTACAGGGGCTTTCTCTGCAAATATACGCCCACCGGAAAAGAACAGTAATGCAATAAACACTAAGATAATTGCGCCAAATATAAAGGCACCAATCGCGAGCGGAAGTCGTTGGCTTTTACTCATGAGATCTCCGATTTTTCGGTACGATTGAGAAATTGACGAACCCTAGGCTGGCTACTGTGTATTTTTAATTCTCGTGGGTCACCACAATCGAGCATAGTATTGGTCTCATTATCCAGAAATACACAGCGAGTGCCGATTGACAATATACTGGGCAGCTCGTGGGACACAATGATCACGGTAGAGTCTAACGCCTGGCATATTTGCACGATCAATTGATCTAAACGCATCGAGCTAATAGGGTCTAAACCTGCAGAGGGTTCATCAAAAAATAACAATTGAGGGTCTAATGCCAGCGCCCGTGCTAATCCTGCGCGTTTGTGCATACCGCCGCTTAACTCGGCAGGATAAAATTTCTCGAAGCCCGCTAAGCCGACAAGTGCCAGTTTATAGGCGACGGCTTCGGCAATTTGTCGCTCCGAAAGGTCGGTATAGAGCTGCATGGGTAACGCCACATTCTCGCCAAGCGACATGCTCGAAAACAATGCGCCAGTTTGGAAGGTAATTCCCCAATCTTTGAGCATTGCTACCTGCGTGGGTTCATCTGCCTCATAAAAGTTTTTGCCTTGATAGAGTACTTCACCCTTTAGTGGTGTGAGTAATCCCACCATCGATTTCAGCAAGGTTGTTTTGCCACAACCACTGCCGCCAATGACAAAAAAGATATCATTCTTGTTAATGTCGAAGTTGAGTTTTTTTTGCACCTCGGTACTGCCGTAGCCGACTGATAGATTACGTACACTGATAAAGGCATCATCAACCATGGTTAGATCCCTAATTTATCGTATAAGATATTAAGCGCTGCATCGGAGACAACCAAAAAAACAATGGCCTTAACCACAGCGTGGGTCGTCGCTAAACCAACGGCATTAGAGTCACGTCCGCAAAGCAGTCCCGCCTGACAACCCGCAATCGCAATTAAAAACCCAAAAATTAAACTCTTTATTAAACCAGTGGAAATATCGACCCAATCAATCGCAACCTGGGTTTGCAAAATATATTGGGTATAACTCACGCCCATACCGTTAGCAACTAACGCACCGCCAATCATGCCTATTACATCCGAATAAATACACATTAGCGGCATAATAAAAATTAATGCTAATAACCGCGGTAAAACCAGAAACTCCATGGTAGGAATGCCCATCACTCGCAGCGCATCAATTTCTTCATTAACTTGCATGGTGCCTAACTGCGCCGCATAAGCGGCTCCGGTTCGGCCAGCCATAATAACGCCTGTCATTAGAGCACCCATTTCACGCACCATTCCGATAGCCACTAAATTAGCCACATATACTTGGGCGCCTAATTGACGCAGCTGTACCGAACCTAAATAAGCCAAAATCATTCCCACGAGCAGGCTAATTAAGGTAACAATCGCAAGCCCCTTAGGCCCAGCCTGTTCGATAAAAAAAACGATATCACTTCGGCGAGTTCTCGCTTTACCTCCCAACCAACGGCCTAATACCAAGGTACAGTCGCCAACAAATACTAATCCATCGTGCACCTGTAAGCCTTGCTTAATAAGACTTCGACGTAAGGTCGGCCACAATCCGCCAATAGCACCATCATTAGTGGGTTGATAAACAGGAACATCGGTAGCCAGTTGCAGTAATTGCTGCAACCCTTGAGGCGTTTGTTGAGTGTCGAGTGGTATTTTTTTCTGCTCACACCAGCGAGATAATTGTAATAAGGCAATGGCGAGGCTTGAATCCCAATGAGACAACTCTGTGGTGATTAAGGTGATAGATTGGCAATTGGATGGCAGCTCAGCACAAATATCTGCGCCTAGCGGTGCTTGGCCTAATTGCCAATCACCAGCAAGGTTCAGTAAGCAGTTATCATCGTGCATGTCGATATGGAATGTTGCGAGTGTCATGCTAGACCCCCGAGCCAATATGAAATAAGTATATTCGTTTGTTTTATAAACAGGTTAGCTTGATTTTTGCTCCTGTTAACAGTGTAGACCAAGCTTACTGATTATATTTTGACCTTGGACATATTATTTCATCAATAATGAAGCTATCACTTTGATGTATTGACGCTTTGCTACATTGAAGAAGCGTTAGTTATGGACCGATGTTGTTGTGCAGAGGCAATAAAAACGCCGTTAACGGTTGAACATAACCGCCGCTTGTCGCGATTTAAAGCAAATAAACTTGCGCTGACAAAATTTAACGCTAATATGTACTGTTTATTTATACAGTATTTATTTGTATCGTATACATCATATTAGAGGTTGTCATATGCGCGTTATTCCCATTGCAGCCAGTGCCGGTATTACCGGTTTCGAATCACCTGCCGCTGAGTATCTTCAGTTAGGCCTCAGCCTTGATGAGATATTAATTCAGCATCCAAGTTCCACTTTTATCGGCTTAGCCCAAGGTGAGTCGATGCAAGGAGTGGGAATATATGATGGTGACTTATTGATTGTCGACCGTCATGAAACGGCTAGAAATGGCGACGTGATAGTGGCTAATTTTAATGGTGAATTTGTGTGTAAAATTCTCGACATGCATCGGCGAATGCTGATGTCGTCTAATGAGCAACATTTACCTGTGACCATCTGCGACTATGATGACTTTAGTATTGAAGGTGTGGTTATTCGCTCGATTCGTTGTCATCGTCAAAGCCCACTGCTTATCAGCAAAAAAGGTTAGGTAACAATGTTTGCCTTAGTCGATGCCAATGCTTTTTATTGCAGTGCAGAACAGGTTTTTCGCCCTGACTGGCGCGGCAGACCGATTATTGTGCTGAGCAATAACGATGGCTGTATTGTCGCGGCTAATCGGCAAGCAAAAGAGGCGGGTATTGAGAAGTTTTTGCCTTACTTTCAAGCTAAAGCATTATGTGCCCAGCGCAATGTCATTGTGTGCTCATCTAATTATGAATTGTATGCCGATTTATCGGCAAAGATGATGGCAATAATTGGTCGTTTTGCACCAGAGCAACATGTGTACTCCATCGATGAAAGCTTTCTGTCTTTTAAACACAGTTATCCTGCTATCAAATGCCTGCATAGCCAGGGTCATTTAATTCGCCGTGCCGTTTGGAAAGAAGCACGCTTGGCTGTTTGTGTGGGCATGGGCCAAACGTTAACCTTAGCTAAAATAGCCAATCACGCCGCTAAAAAAATCCCGGGATACCAAGGAGTGTGCGTTATCGACACTGCGCAGCAACGTAATGACATTTTACGCCAACTTGCCGTAAAAGAGGTGTGGGGGATTGGCAGGCGCATCAGTAAAAAGCTTGAATTGATGAATATTCGCAGCGCATACGATCTCGCCTCTATGCTACCCAGTTTGGCCAGAAAACAATTTAGTATTGAAATTGAACGCACTGTACGCGAACTTAACGGCGAAGTGTGTAAACAATGGGATGAGGCTAGGGCAGATAAAAAACAAATTTTCTCCACCCGCAGTGTGGGCGAACGTATTTGCGATTTTGAATCGCTATTACAGGCATTGAGTAAACATGTTGGCATCGCAGCAAGTAAAGCTCGTCAACAAGGCTCACATTGTAAAACCATGTTGTTATTTGCCAGTAATTCGCCCCATGACGAACGGCCTGTGAGTTATAAAGTTATCGTCCATTTTCCATGTCCAACCAATTGCACCATTGAACTCACCAAAGCCATGACCGACGCCGCCCCGAGATTATTTAGCAATGGTGTTCGTTATTACAAAATTGGTGTAGGCCTAGTTGATTTAACCAGCGAGAAACATTTTCAATTTGATTTATTTAATACCGCGAAGGTTAATTATGCCTTAATGGACACGCTTGACGGCATCAACCAACGATACGGCCGCGATACAGTGTTTTTGGCTGCACAAGGGATACAACAAAAATGGGCCATGCGCCGTGATTTACTCACACCTCAATATTCAACCCAATGGAAATGCTTACCCAGCATTAAATGCTAAGATTTTTTATTACTAAGGTTTATTACTAAGGTTTATTACTTAGGTTTATTGTAACAGTGGTATTACTCTGCCATAGCACATGTAAGGTAAAGGTCATTCAACTATGGCTAAATCTTAAAATGTGATTCAGCTCTTATTATCGCTCTAGTTAAATTGTTAATGTTAAATCGTACTCATCATATGGCCGACATAATGCGAAATACGCTGTTAAACATAGCAATGATAATTTCACTACTTGGACAATTACTTGTTCCAAGTTTTGCTATGTCTAATGAAATGGCTATGTCAGATATGCAGTCGAGTAGCATGCAGCAATCAACGATGATGCAAGGTGACTGCGACACTAACGGTGACTGTTGTTTAAACGATATGAGTCAATGCATTAGCCATTGTCATGCTGTCGCGAATGCATTTTTGATATCAGCAACAAATCTCACCGATGCTCCACTAACAAGTGCTAAAG
>NZ_PJAP01000544.1:0-5297 GCF_002836795.1 Shewanella sp. 11B5
TTGTTAAACATACGTTAATACTAATTTACTCGATCAAGCATTAAATAGAATCGGGATCCAAGAAGACTTAAACATTCTATGCAATACATCATTGCACCTTTGGGGAGGATAAATGATGAAAACCAGTATGTTAAAAATATTAAAAAAGGTATCTCAGGTTAAATCTGCAACACTTAGCGCATTATTTTTAGCAGGTATTACGCTATTGTCACTTTCGCCACAACAAGCCTATGCCCAAGGAACAAAATACCCTGTGGTACTCGTTCACGGTTTATTTGGTTTTGATGATATTTGGGGGGTAGATTATTTTTACAGAATACCGCAAACCTTACGTCAGCAAGGCGCTCAAGTTTTTGTTGCTAGCGTGTCACCCGCTAATTCAAGCGAAGTCAGAGGGGAGCAGTTGCGTACTTTTGTTCAAGCAGTACTAGCACAAACAGGGGCAGAAAAAGTTAACTTAATTGGCCATAGCCATGGTGGTCCAACGATTCGCTATGTCGCAAGTGTTAGCCCAGAAATGGTGGCTTCGGCAACATCAATTGGTGGTGTTAACTGGGGCAGTCGTGTTGCCGATTTAGCTCGTGGGATAATTCCCGTAAACTCCAATACAGAATACCTTGCACAACAAGGCATTAACTTGTTAGCAGGTATTATTTCTGGCATCTCAGGTAATAACGGCCTACCGTCGGATAGCATCGCAGCGATGACATCCCTAACCACCCAAGGATCTATTGCATTTAACCAAGCTTATCCTGAAGGTATTCCGAGCCAATATTGTGGTCAGGGCCAACAACTAGCAAATAATGGCGTGTATTATTTCTCCTGGTCGGGTACCAGCCCATTAACTCATGTTGTTGATCCATCAGATTACCCACTAAGTTTAACCAGCCTAGTTTTTGGTGAACCTAACGATGGCCTTGTATCAGGCTGTAGTTCTCATCTAGGTAAAGTGATTAAAGACAACTATAAAATGAACCACTTAGATGAAGTAAACCAAACGTTGGGTCTAGTTAGTTGGTTTGAAACGAATCCAGAAACCCTATATCGCCAACATCTCAATCGTTTACAGCAATTGGGTTTATAAACAAGATGAAAAGTGGATTCTCACTATCTCAAAATCCGCGATTATGGGTGGGCATACTTTTGCTCACCCTTTTTATCGTGTTATTCACAGCTTCATTGATGAATAAACACCAATACCAAGCAGAACTATTGGCCTATGATAAATTACCTACCGTTCAGCATAACTCATCATTATTCACACCAGAAACGACAGAAATAAATGAGCCTATCGGCACGGAGAAATTGGGACAGCCACTGCTATTATCTCAAGCGCTACGCTGGGATTTTGACGACATCATTTTGCAGCATCAAGATAAAGCAACCTCGCTAGAAAACCTATTGTCTACATTGGCCAGTAAACTTGACCTTAGTGCCGATGCGCACGCTAAACTTGCAGCATTGTTTCAGCGCTACCGTGACTATAAAATCGCGATATCTTCTCTAAAAGACGCCAGTCCAGCAATAGACGGTGATATTGATTTAACCATGACGTTTGATTTTATCGAACAGGCTCATCTATTGCAGCAAAGCTATTTTTCGGAACTCGAAATAGACGCTTTTTTTGCCAAAGACAACAAGTATGATCAACAAGCATTTGAGCGACTGAGAATTCGACAAGATAGTAGTTTAACCATAGAACAAAAAACGGAGTTACTCGCTCATCAAATCAGCCAACTAGATGAAGAAGAACGCCAAGCCATCACGCCAACATTGATGGCCAATGATATCAGCGCTTATTTAGAGGGAACACCAAAACATGGCGAAGCATCTCCCCCTAACCTAATCACAGGAATAAACGCAGAGATGAGCCAAGAAGTGATTGAACGAGTACAGGCAACTCAAAATACCAATCTAAATTGGCAACATAAAATTACCTTATACCAAGAATACCAACAACAAATCGCCAATTTGTCAGACACGGAACAGCAACAGGCTTTAGCACAATATCAACAACAGCAATTTACCCTCAATGAACAAAAACGCTTAACGGTGTTTCTTAATCATCCTGAGTTAATCAAGCCTTAATCTGCTATCCAATTGATAAATAAACTCTGCTCGGGATAATAAACGCCTCAACTCGACAAATGAGTGACTGACGAAATCCAATCTTGGTGTCATAACTGATATCCCAATACTCAACAATTACACAGTGTCTATCACTCACCGCACTCGAATAGCATCAGAGCCTCAGTAACATCACTTGCTTGAGAGAAAAATCTTTAAATACAAAATTTTACTAAAAAACAGGTCGATAAGAACATCCTCTATTTTAATGGAAACGAGTCTGAGTGAATTACCCAGCTATCAATGACATTTAGTACGGCAAGCTCACACTTACTGGCTATTTACTGAAAGTTTACATTCATAAAAGTAATGAATCAAAAACACCTCATCGCATTGATTAAATTAAGAAACATATCTTAAACATTTTATTAGAGCAGAGAGCTTTACAGTAACAACACCATAAGCACTGGTACGTACCTTGACGGCCACCTCACAAATGAGAATAATTATCAAAATCGATACCAAATATGCTTTGATCATTATGTTTACCTCTCGCTCATTGAACTTAGAATCAAGTCACCAACAGGCTAGTTTCGGAATCGTAAACTCACCCCTTTCTCCTCCCATCAATAAATACTCCAAATTGCGCCATCGATAACACGCGTAAACAACACACTTGTTTACGCCAAAGCATCCTTGATTACTGAAAATTGAGATTGCTGAAGATCGAGGAATGGTCTTTGAAACGTTTATCGTCAACTTATCACTTTAGAACAGACCAAACGAAACATAGGGAATATGCATGTTAACTGAAAAATCCAGATTCACTTTAACCACCATAGCAATGGCCATTGCAGCAAGTTTTGCTAGCTCGACGGCAGTTGCTGACGACAAAAATCAGACCGAAGCCAAACCTGAAATCATTGTGGTGACGGGGAGCTTATTAGGCAATTCTGAAGTTGCTGATTTAAAAACGTATACCGGTAACCGCTCAATCATTACTTCAGATCAAATAGAGCGTACTGCAGCCAGATCAATCGACACTGCATTACAACAAGTTCCTGGGATTAAAATTAAAGACGAAACTGGAACTGGGGTTTTACCTAACATATCAGTACGAGGCTTAGACAGCAGCCGCAGTGGTTACGCCCAAGTCTTACTCGATGGGATCCCAATGACGCTTGCGCCATATGGGCACACAGGTCAGTCATTATTCCCTGCCACGTTATTCATGATAGATAGAATCGATGTAGCACGTGGCGGAGCATCGATTCAGTATGGCCCTAACAACGTTGGCGGCGTAATCAACCTTATTTCAAAGCCAATCCCAACCGACTGGGAAACCAGCGTTAATGAGCGCATGACCTTCTTTGGCGACAGTAATACATTATTTGATACCAACATCAGCACTGGCGGCGCGGTTAATGAAGATTTTTCAATGCGTTTTGATGGCAACATCACCAAAGGGGAGTCGTTTCGTGAACACTCCGACACTGACATTAAAAACCTAATGTTAAAGACCCTGTGGAATATCGATGAGCAAAACAGCTTAGATGCCACGCTGCAATATTACGATGCTTTTTCTGAGCTACCGGGTGCATTAAATACTCCCACTTATGAAGCCGATCGCGAGCAATCCCTACGCCCTAATGATGAGTTTAATGCCGATACTAAACGAGTGTCATTGAAATATAGCCATGTTCTCGACGACTCTAAAATTATCGATTATGGTGAGATTGATCTCAGAGTATTTGGTAATAAAAGTTCACGTAACTTTCAGTGGGATTTTTATGATTCAAGCAAAGACACCGATGGCAATTTAGGCACAAGCTGGAGCGATACCACCCAGGATGCTACTCATCTGCGTAACTCTCCGCGAGACTTTACCGTGTTTGGCATTGAGCCAACGGCAAGCCTGCTTATTGATGGCGATATTAGCCAGCACATTATCGCCGGCGCTCGTTATATTAATGAAGACATTAGCTACCAACTCAACCACATAGACAAGTCGACTCAAACGGCAACTCGTCCGCGTGACTGGCAAATGGATACCAATGCCATGGCCTATTATGTGAGTAATAAAGTGGGATTTTTTGACGACACATTGTCGGTTACTCCTGGCATAAGATATGAAGATGTCCGCATGACCTTCACCAATGTTGGACAAGACTATAGCCAAGATAATCACGTGACCGAGTGGCTTCCCGGCATCACCTTGGGTTATGAGTTCAGTTCAAACTGGTTTGGGTATACCAATGCTCAACGTTCATTGAGAACACCACAAATTTCGCAATTATGGCCTAAAGATCAAACCCTTGAATCAGAGCTATCTTGGAACTATGAAGCTGGGGTACGTTTTACCCCAACAGAGCGCAGTAACTTAAGTATTGCCGCTTATCGTATCGATTTTGAAAATAAAGTCGAATACGACAGAAACGTCAGTATGTTCGTCAATATTGGCCAAACTCGTAACCAAGGTATTGAGCTAGAAGGCACTTACTCACCGATGTCGCTGCCAGATCTGGTTCTAACCGGCGCTTACAACTATTTAGATACCGAACAACTTGATGGCGAGTTTGCAGGTAACGAATTGGCTTATGTGTCTAAGCATCAACTTTCTGCCAGTGCTTTATATAGCATTAAAGATGTCGATTTAGGATTAATGGCGTTCTATTACAGCAAGTCATTCGCTGATCTTGCTAATAGTGTTGAAGAAGATGTATCAGGCACATCGGGTGAAGTGCCTGCGTATACCGTGGTTAATTTCAATATTGCGACTGAGTTTTTCAAACAAGATAATCATGGCTTAAAGGTGGGATTGTCGGTCAACAATCTATTTGATAACGAGTACTACTTTAGAGGCTTAGATGTGTCTCCAGCAGGACGAGTACCAGCATCAGGCCGCTCACTGAGCTTAGATGTCGGTTACACCTTCTAATCGGTATTATTTCTAAGATAGATGTTTTCAGTTTTAACTGAATAATAATCAACATGTTGTAAAGAACAAAGCCTCAGCATTAATGCTGAGGCTTTGTTCTATTAGTTATCGTATTGATGTTCGTATTGCTTGTAGAAATGGAGTGGCCACCGAAAAGAGTTAGGTGGCCCTACGATCAGCAACACAAACATGTAGCCAATCTAAATAACCCCGCCCAATAAACCTTAAATAATCAAATCCTTCATCAAATCTTCTAACACATCCGCCTGACGGCTCAAACTCTCGATTTCTT
>NZ_PJAP01000545.1:0-5281 GCF_002836795.1 Shewanella sp. 11B5
TGGTGACTAATTGCTCGGCGATCGATTTACGCTGACTTTGCGGATCAATTAAGTACTCAAACTCGCGATAAGCATTGACGATGACTAGCACATCAGGGGTAGGGATTTTTTTGTCATAAAGCAGATTCGTGACCATTCCGGCTGTGTCATCAATAACAATTAGAATCTTGCCCCCAGGAAATAAACTGGTGGTTGAGGTTAATTGGTTTAGGGCCTCATTGAGATTACTTTGCTGAAAGTTGCGTAGCTCAAGCAACTGAGATGACTCATACTTTGGAGTGCTTTTATTGCTGGTTAATTGCAGTTGTTCGGTGCCTGCTTTAGTGACTTCTTCAGGTTTTGTTGCATAGTTAGGCCGATATAGCCCTTTTGCTGGCGTTAAGCTAATACTCGCCCAACCGCGAGCATTAATATTGGTTCGTAAGTAGCTGGCTAAGCCGGCAGCATCAGCATCGGTGTCAGAGGCTGCAATAATCATCGCCGAACCAAAGTGTTTTTTACTCTGCCAAGACCTTACAAGCACTTCAGTTTGCTTACCGTCAATAGTGATAAATTTGATTTCATCGGCAGGTAAGTGACCGTAGGGTTGCTGTGCCTTTGCGCTAGGCGCTGCCAGCAATATGCTTATCGTTACGATTAATAACTGACTAAATTGTCCTAGTTGCACCATAACCTCGAGCGAATGAAACCATAATGCGGTTAGCTTAATGTATAACGGCGAATAAAAACAATGCCCTGATATACAGGGCATTGGTTACACGACATGATTACTACAATATTGTTTAATGCTTGTTAGCCGTTATACGTGGCTGACAAGTACCATACGTATTGCATCAAGCTGTAATTGACTGTTATCCATGTAGCCAGTTATCTCGGTCATTTGATTACGAATATATTCTAGCTCGTCTTCACGAATGTTCGGATTTACGGCTTTTAAGGCTTCAAGTCGTTCCAGTTCGCCTGTAAGTTGCTGAGTCATTTTAGCGCGGGCATCCACGACTAGCTGCGTAAGCGACTCTTTTGCATACTCTTCACCTTTGGCCAATAGCGGATGCAAAATAGGCTGTGAGGCATTGACGAGCTTGCTAGCGATGTGACGATTTACCGCACTTAGCTGTTTATCAAAACTGGCGTAGTCCACTTTGTCTGCCATGTTAAGACCATTTTTATCCAGTAACACACGGATAGGTGTCGGTGGTAAATAACGGTATAACTGAGTCGATTTTGGTGCTGAGGCATCGGCCATGTAAATCAATTCTAAAAACAGAGTACCTGCTGGAAGCGCTTTATTCTTTAGAATTGCCACACTGGTGGTGCCCGTTTCTGAGCCGGTGATTAAATCTAAGCCGGTTTGTACTAAAGGATGCTCTTGGGTGATAAATGCAATGTCATCACGAGACAAAGCGGTTTCACGATCAAACGTCACAGTAATACCGTCTTCATTTAACCCAGGATAAGTAGGGAACATCATGTGTTCACTCGGGCGTAAAATGATTGAGTTTTCACCGCGATCTTCTTGATCGACACCAATAATATCCCACAAGCGGATTACCGAACCGATGAGATGAGTATCGTTATCGCTGTCTGATAAACGCTTAATTAATGCATTGGCACGCTCGCCGCCATGAGAGTTGATCTCAAGTAGTTTATCGCGACCTTGCTCCATTGCCTGTTTAAGTTCTTTATAACGATGCTGGGTGTGATTCAGCAATTGAGTCATCAGATCTTCATCGTCGTCGCAAAGTACGTTAATCAGTTCATCGGCAAATTCGTTAAACAACACATGACCGCTCGGGCAGGTGAGTTCGAATGCATTGAGTCCTTGATGATACCAACGCATCAATCTTTCTTGAGCGGTATCGCGCAAGTAAGGCAAATGAATTTGGATATCGTTTTGTTGTCCAATACGATCTAAGCGGCCAATACGCTGCTCTAATAAATCAGGGTTGAGCGGTAAATCGAACAAAATTAAATGGCTAGCAAACTGGAAGTTACGTCCTTCAGAACCAATTTCAGAACAAATTAATGCTTGAGCGCCACCTTCTTCTTGAGCAAAGTAAGCGCCGGCTTTATCGCGTTCGATAATCGACATATCTTCATGGAATACCGTAGCTTGAATACCTTCGCGGGTTCGCAGCGCTTCTTCAAGGCTTAATGCGGTTTCTGCTTGGCTAGCAATAATCAGTACTTTTTTACTGCGATGCGATTTTAGAAACTCAATTAACCAGTCTACCCGTGGATCAAACTTCCACCAGCTGGCACTGTCGTTTTCAAATGCCTGGTAAAGCTTCTCAGGGCTTAATGCTTGTGCTGCTTTGGCCTGTGGCTGCTTGGCACTGCCCATCATGGCGTTAACGCGTTCAGCGGTAACGTACTGCGCAGGCATGTCATGTGGGTAAGCATTAAATAAACGCTTCGGAAAGCCTTTAACTGATGCGCGGCTGTTACGATACAGTACGCGGCCAGTGCCATGGCGGTCGAGTAATTCTTGGAGCAATTCTTGACGTGCCGCTTGCTGTGATTCTGCATCAACATCTTTTGACTGGATCAAACGAATGCTTGGCTCGATGTCTTTCTCGCTAAGCAACTCAGTTAAGCTATTAATTGCGCTGTCGGGTAATTTTTTATCCTGACTTAATGCTTCAGCCGCTTCTGCCACATCTTTGTAGCTTGCTTCTTCAGCTAAAAAAGCATCGTAATCATAAAAACGATCAGGATCGAGCAAACGTAAACGAGCAAAGTGGCTTTGATGACCGAGTTGATCAGGGGTCGCGGTAAGGAGCAATACGCCTGGGACCACTTCACTTAACGCTTCGACGATTTTATAGGCGCGACTTGGTGCGTCTTCTGACCATTCTAAATGGTGAGCTTCATCGACAACCATTAAGTCCCAATCAGCATCTACAGCTTGTTCAAGACGTTTTTTCTTACGCAGTAAATCAAGTGAGCAAATGATCAATTGTTCGGTGTAAAACGGGTTGTCATTGTCGGCATACGCTTCTACACAACGATCTTCATCAAACACTGAAAAGCGCAAATTAAAGCGGCGCAACATTTCAACTAACCATTGGTGACGTAGTGTGTCCGGCACAATGACTAAAATACGTTCAGCACGACCAGTAAGTAATTGCTGATGAATAATTAAGCCAGCTTCAATGGTTTTACCTAAACCGACTTCATCAGCCAGTAATACGCGTGGAGCGTAACGGCTACCCACTTCATGAGCGATCCACTGCTGATGTGCAATTAAGCCTACGCGTGGGCCTTGCTGGCCGAGTAAATCTGAGGTGGCTAATTTGTGGCGCAATAACTGACATTGATAACGCACCCCAAAACGTTCGAGGCGGTCAATTTGTCCGGCGAATAAACGATCTTGTGGTTTATTAAAGCGAATATTGTGGCTTAGCATGGTCTCACGAAGACTGACTTTTTCTTGAGTCTCGCTATGAATACCATGATAAATCACCAATTGGTTTTTTTCTTCAAGCTCTTCAATGGTGATACTCCAACCTTCACCGCTTTCGACAGTGTCACCTGGGTTAAAAATAACTCGGGTTAAGGGAGCTTCACTGCGAGAAAACATCCGGTTTTCTCCAGTGGCAGGGAATAGCAGCGTAACCATGCGGCCTTCAACTTGAACGACTGTTCCTAATCCGAGTTCTGACTCGGTATCACTTATCCAGCGTTGACCTAAGGCAAACGGCATCTTTTACTCTCATTTATTGCGTGAAACAAAAAAGGGGGCGTATGTTAAACCAAACCCATCCAGATTGAAATTCTAGCATTGATTTATCGTTTAGATGTTCATTTTTACATCATCTTGACATGTTAGCGTCACATTGACGTCATAGTGTGAAACAAAGGCGATGATGATGACATTGAGTTCTAACCCAACAAATGGCATATTTTATTAAGGCAGCATTGCTCATGGCAATGGCCTGTTTTCAATAGAGACTTTAATTATCCCTTTAATGTTATACGTTTAGTTAAGTGATACTGATATCTATTCATTGAGAGCACTCTGGAGGCACCATGCAACAAAACGACAAAAAGTTGTTTGTACTGGATACCAACGTGTTACTACATGAACCTTTAGCGATATATTCGTTTAAAGAACATGATGTAATTATTCCCATGACAGTGTTAGAAGAGCTCGACAGTATTAAGGATCGCAAGCGAGATGTGAGTCGTGATGCACGAGTTGCCATACGTGCATTAGAAGATATTCTTGGTGGTCCCACAACCCCGGAGCAAATTTTAAAAGGCGTAGCATTGCCTACTCGCGAAGAACATTCTCAGGTTTCTGGCCATTTATCGATTTTCCCAGATCATCAAGTAGAGTTTATCATCGGCTCGCTGCCTGGAGACAATAACGATAACCGCATTATCAACACCGCCCTGCATTTACAAAAAATCCATTTTCCTCGCACCGTCGTGTTAGTCACCAAAGACATTAACATGCGCTTAAAAGCCAAAGGTGCAGGTATTGAGCGTGTAGAAGATTACCGCAGCGATCAGTTAATTGATGATGTGCGCTTTCTCGCGAAAGGCTTTTATCAATTTTCTGGGGATTTTTGGCAAAATGTCGATAAAGTTTCCACTGAACGTAGAGGGTTACATACGGTTCACCAAGTGCCATTGGAACATCTTGGTAATGAAAACTTTTATCTTAACCAGTATTTAATCGATGACAGCTCAGATTTTTGTGGTCGAGTGGTCAGTAAAACCGATAAACATTTAGAGATGATCGATCGCGGCCGAGATCGCTTATTACATCATGAAGCGTGGGGCATTAACCCAAAGAATATTTACCAAGGTATGGCACTTGATGCCTTGTTAGATCCTGATATTGAACTGATTATTTTGACGGGACCAGCAGGTTGCGGCAAGACGCTATTGGCGATGGCCGCGGCATTAGAATTGGTAGTTGAACGTAAGTTATATGATAAAATTATCGTCACCCGTAATACCCCTGAAATTGCTGAATCGATAGGTTTTTTACCTGGCAGCGAAGAAGAGAAAATGACCCCTTGGCTTGCTGCAATTACCGATACGCTTGAAGTGCTCCATAAAAATGATGTAAACCCAGCTGGTAGCGTTAATTACATAATGGAAAAAGCCAACATTCAGTTTAAATCGATTAACTTTATGCGCGGCCGCTCTATTCAAAATTCGGTGGTTATTTTAGATGAATGTCAAAACCTAACAGCGTCACAAATTAAAACCATGATCACTCGTATGGGTGAGGGGACTAAGCTGATTTGTAGTGGTAATTTAGCCC
>NZ_PJAP01000546.1:0-5257 GCF_002836795.1 Shewanella sp. 11B5
TGTATTTTTTTATGCCATATTCTTAGCCAGTTTTCTTGAGTTTTTTATTCGTGGTGTCGGCTATTTCAGCCCTCTAATGTATCTATTTCTAGTCAGTGTTTTTTATTTCACTGTACAAAAAGCAAAAATTAAGTTGGAAAAAAATGAAACTGATTGTTGATGGTATTATCGAAAACTTACAAGACAACGGTGGTTGTACCGTTTACTTTGCGCAAATACTTTCTTTTATGCAAAATAATAACATCGATCTTAACTATATTCGGTTTAAAGACGAACAAGGTCATATCCCATTATTTGGTGAAAACACCCAAGTTAACTTTCAAGCACCTAAGTGGCAAGAAAGATGGCGAGATGTAAACCTTCAACAAGTCACTAACGATACTGTTTTTCACTCTACTCATTACCGTTTAGCCAAACAAAAAGTAAAAACAGTAACAACAGTACATGACTTTACCTATGAGCTGTACAGAAAAGGTCCCGCTAAATGGATGCATTCTTGGCAAAAGTTTAGAGCGATTCGAAATAGTCATTTAGTTATTTGCGTATCGCAAAACACCGCCGACGATCTAATGAGATTTTGCCCTATCGATCCAAGTAAAATTAGAGTGGTGTACAATGGCGTGTCGTCTGACTATTACCCGCTTGATAATACAGAACAAACGAATGAAGTAGTGTTTATTGGCGCTCGTGGATGGTACAAAAACTTCACCTTAGCGGTACAAACATTAAAGCATCAACCAGACTTAACGCTATCGATTGTCGGTGGCGGTAAACTTTCAGATGAAGAACTACAGTTGCTTGAAGCGACGATACCAGGTCGATACGAGTGGTTGGGACGCTTAACTGATGAACAGTTAAATGAACTATACAATCGCGCCCATTGCTTATTTTATCCATCTAGCTATGAAGGTTTTGGCATACCGGTTATTGAAGCCATGCGTTCGGGTTGTCCGGTAATAGCCGTAAACGTGTCTTCTATTCCAGAAGTGGCAGGCTCTGCTGCCATACTCACTCAACAAGCTGACGTGGCAAGTTTCAACCAAGCATTTTCCACATTAGATAATCAACAAGTACGCAGCGATATAATTCAAAAAGGATTTCAACAAGCGAGTCGTTTTTCATGGGAAAAATGTTACCAAGATACCCTCGCGGTTTATCAAGAACTTGATTCAATCTCTTTGTAAAGGAATAGATTTTGGGTAATTTAATCAAACATTATGGCTTCTTTGGTATTCTGTCATTAGCTTATGAAAAAGTATTAACTTATTTTTTGTTCAAGCAAGCCAAAATAATTCGTCGTCCGTTCGAATGTCGTGGTAAGCAAAATATGCGGATAGGAAAGGGTTTTGCAAGCGGTCGTTATTGTCGTTTCGAGGCGCATGGTCAGCATGGTGAAATTAATATTACTATTGGTAACAACTGCCAAGTGAATGATTCAGTGCACATAGCTGCCCTAAAAAGTGTCAGTATCGGCGACAATGTGTTAATTGCCAGCAGAGTGTTTATTACCGATCTTAATCACGGTGGCTATGGCGGTAACTTACATTCAGATCCTTTATCAATTTGTAAAGACAGACCGTTAACCGGTTCACCAGTCGTAATCGAACAAAATGTATGGTTAGGTGAAGGAGTGGTTGTTTTACCAGGTGTAACCATTGGCCAAGGTACAATCATTGGCGCTAATGCTGTGGTATCTAAAAATGTGCCCGCATTTTCAATTGCGGTAGGTAACCCTGCCAAAGTAATTAAAACCTATAACTTCGAGCAAAAAAAGTGGCTAGCAATTCATGGGTAAAAACGACCACGCAGTATTAATTTGTCCCGCATTTTTCGACTACAAAGTACTGATAGAAAATCAACTAACAAAGCGTTTTACTTCTGTACACTCTTTTTCCGACAGACCGCTATGTTCTTCTATTGGCAAAGCGTTAATCAAATATAACGTAGCTAATTACAATCACTTTATTTCGCGTCAATATAGCCAACAACTACTCGAAAAAATTACCCCGTTAATACACGAGATAACCACAGTTATTATTGTTAAAGGCACCTGTATTTCACCGCTTTTAATACAGGGGATTAAGAGGTTGAATCCAAAAGTCCGAGTGGTTGTATATTGTTGGGATTCTATAGCTAACTCAAATGGATTTGTTCAATTAGCTGCGGTAGCAGATAAGGCTATGTCATTCGACTTTGCCGATTGCCAGCAACATCAATTAGAGTATGTGCCATTATTCTATCCAGATGATAACACTAGCAGCGCAGCATCAAACAAATCAGCCAACAGTTATCAATACAGTTTCATTGGCAGCTATCACGGCGACAGAGCAAAGTTGTTATATAAGCTGGTCAATAATCAACAAACCCACTCTGCTTCGTCATTTATCAAAATTTACTTTCAAAGCAAAATACAATACTGCGTATTTTATCTACTCGATCCCTATGTAAGAAAATGTCCTAAAGAATGGATTACATTCGACATTATTGATCGCGATACAATGAACGATATTTTTTCTGATAGTCGTTTTATTATCGATATACATCATAAAGGACAATCGGGATTAACCATGCGCACATGGGAAACCTTAAGCCTAGATTACAACTTGCTAACAACAAATCCATATGTGCTATTACACCAACCTATAGCAGCCATCGATATTCTCGATCGCACCAATGGAACCGTGTGGAGCAACGACCAAAAACAACAATTTGTTAAGCAAGTTGCCATTAGCAATATATCGACAACACCTCTTTCCTTGTCCCATTGGTTGGACGCACTTTTAAAATAGCATTGGCGGCATTATGACAATTACACCTATTATTATGGCTGGCGGTTCAGGTACACGTTTATGGCCGCTATCGCGCGGTAACTACCCTAAGCAATTTTTAACCTTAAGTGGTCAGCAAACAATGCTGCAAAATACGATTACGCGTTTAAAAGGGCTTGAACATACTCCTGCAATGCTAATCTGTAATGAAGAACATCGTTTTATTGCAGCAGAACAAATTAGGCAGCTAGGGGTTAAACATAGCGGAATATTTTTAGAGCCAGTGGGCCGAAATACTGCTCCAGCCATTGCATTAGCAGCATTTAAGGCCACAGAGCAAGGTCAAGACCCATTATTGTTAGTATTGGCTGCAGACCACGTTATTGATGACGTAAATGCGTTTCAGCAAAGTGTCGCAAAGGCTGCAGAGTTAGCTGCACAAGACAAGCTGGTGACATTTGGCATTGTAGGGAACAAACCAGAAACGGGTTATGGCTATATAAAACGCGGTCAGCAATTTCAAAGCGGTTTTGTTGTCGACAGTTTTGTTGAAAAACCAGACCTCGCCACAGCGCAACAATATATTCAAAGCGGTGATTATTATTGGAACAGCGGCATGTTTTTATTTAAAGCTAGTCGTTATTTAACCGAATTAAAAGCATTTAGACCAGACATTTATGCCGCCTGTGAAGCAGCCATGCAAGTACAAAATAATGATCTGGACTTTATTCGTGTTGATAAAGCCGCATTTGAAGCTTGTCCAGATGAATCTATTGACTATGCAGTGATGGAGCAAACTCAAGATGCTGTAGTCGTGCCAATGGACGCCGGTTGGAGCGACGTAGGTGGTTTTGCTGCATTATGGGATGTATCTGAAAAAGACAATAATGGCAATGTGTTCAAAGGTGATGTTAAAGCTGTCGACACTAAAAACACCTTAGTTTTTGGTGAAGATAAACTCGTTGCCACCGTTGGTGTTGAAAATTTAGTCATAGTCAACACCAAAGATGCCGTGTTAGTTGCCCATAAAGACCATTCGCAACACGTCAAAGCAATTGTTAATCAACTTAAATCTGAACAACGTTCTGAAGTCACATTCCACCGTGAAGTTTATCGTCCTTGGGGGCAATACGACTCAATCGATAACGGTGAGCGTTTTCAAGTGAAACGAATTACGGTAAAGCCAGGCGCTAAACTATCAGTACAAATGCATCATCACCGTGCAGAACATTGGATAGTGGTATCAGGCACCGCCAAGGTAACCAACGGTGACAAAGAAATCTTACTAACAGAAAATCAGTCAACTTATATTCCAGTCGGTGTTATTCACGCACTAGAGAACCCCGGCAAAATGCCGCTAGAACTTATCGAAGTTCAATCTGGTTCGTATTTAGGCGAAGATGACATCGTCCGTTTTGAAGACCGCTACGGCCGTGTAGAAGGGAAATAACTGATGTTAAACACTAAAGAAACTTTAGCTCAAAGCGGCGTGCTTTTTGGTACCAGTGGTGCGCGCGGGTTAGTTGAACAATTTACCCCAGATGTATGCGCTGCATTTACTCATGCCTTTGTCGCTGTTATGCAGCAAGACTTCACCTTTGATACCGTCGCCATTGCGATAGACAATCGTCCCAGTAGTTATGCTATGGCCCAAGCTTGTGCACAAGCATTAGCGCAATTAGGCCTTAAATCTCAATATTACGGCGTAATACCAACACCAGCATTGGCCTATGTTGCTATGCAACAAAACATTCCTTCTATTATGGTCACCGGAAGTCATATTCCGTTCGATCGTAATGGGCTCAAGTTTTATCGACCAGATGGCGAAATATCTAAACAAAATGAACAGGCAATTTTATCGAGCCAAGTAACATTTAGCGCATTAACCGAGCTAGCCCCATTAATGGTTAACCCGAATGCGGCACAACAGTATATTCAGCGCTATTTAAATGTATTCAGCAATACACTGTTACAAGGTAAGCGAATTGGTATTTACCAACATTCAAGTGCCGGCAGAGATATCTATCCTGAGTTATTCACTAAACTCGGAGCAGAGGTCGTTTTGCTTGAACGTAGTGATGTATTTGTCCCGATTGACACTGAAGCTGTGAGTGAACAAGACTGCCAAAAAGCGCTAGATTGGGTAAGAACACATAAACTTGATGCACTGTTTTCAACCGACGGTGACGGTGACCGACCTATGTTAGCCGACGAACATGGTCATTGGTTAAGAGGTGATATTTTAGGGCTATTGTGCAGTAAGTACCTCAATATTGAAGCGCTGGCTATTCCTGTTAGCTGCAATACGGCAATAGAACAAACCGAATTATTTAAAACGGTTCAACGAACTAAAATTGGTTCGCCTTATGTTATTGAGGCTTTTGCTGAGCTGTTAACTCAGTACGTCACAGTCGCTGGTTTTGAAGCCAATGGCGGTTTTTTACTCGGGAGTAACTTAAGCTTAAATCAGTCTCAATCAAGTTTAGCCG
>NZ_PJAP01000547.1:0-5250 GCF_002836795.1 Shewanella sp. 11B5
TGGTGTATTTGAATTTATCTTGAGTCACATTACCGACAAAAATTGCATAGCGTCCAATCGCTTTATTGAACTTAGGTGTCAGCATGTCTTGTGCCATTAAACAGCACAATAATAAAATACCCCACCAAGCCCAATAATTACTCTGTTCGGACCACGCTTGCTGTAATGACTGCCACTGACTTGGCTGCAGCAACCAAACGCTACTGTGGCTCAAATCAATTAGCCATAATGCGCCAATGCTAGGGGCGTTAGGTACCCAAAACAAATGCTCATTAAGAGTATTTTTTAATGTGTTGTGCAGTTGATTTAACTGTTCATAACCAATACGCAATTTTGCAAATTCAGCCAGGTATCGATCGTAGCTTTGCAGTAGCTGCTCTATCAATACTTGCTGTGATTGCAATAATTTGACTTGGGTTTCATTAAACATTTCGCTGTCATCGAGTTGCTGACTATTTAGCGCTTGTTGTTGTTCTAATTGGTAGCGCTCTAGCCGTGTGTCAGCTAACTCTGTTTGCAATTTGTCGAGATTGGGCGGTTTAGGCAATGATTGCAGCATTTGTAAGAAACGATCGCCGAATGCAGAATTAGTTTTAACCCAGGTAATTTGCTCAAGCACGTTTGATAGCTGTGCATTTTGAGATTGATAGCGTTTTTCAATGCGTTGTTGTTTCTCTATCGCAGATTTTATATTGCTAGTAAGTTTTTGTAATTGCTCTGCATAGTGCTGATTTAACTTACTTAAATCTTGAGATAATGGGTCGGCCAGTTCTTGAGCATCAATTAAGTTGTTGGCTATGGTGTCTGCGGTTTGCTGCTGACGATACTCAATATTATGTTTGTTGATAAGCTCGATAAAGGTTTCTTGTTGGCTTAACGATAAGCGATTGAGCTGTTGTTGTAATTGGGTAATCTCTAATTGCTTAGGGTTAGCTAAACGTTCCGACTGCAAGGTCGCAATATGCTGCGCCAGCAGTTCAGCTTGAAGTTTGTTACGTTGGCCTAACGGAGTCTCAATTGGGACTTGGAGGGTTTTATTATGCTGAGTTAAGGCATTTTGTGCCTGAACTATTAAGTCTGGTAATAGTGTCTGACGTTGTGAAATTAGGCGCAACTTATCATTAAGGCTGGACTCAGTCTCTTTTAATTCCGATAAGTGAAAGTAGGCCATTGAGGCTTGCTGATCAAGATCGATATCCGCATCTAGAGTCAATGCTATTTGCGCTTCGCGTAATTGCCCTGCTAGTGATAGTTTGGTTTCGTTGTTAGATTGTTCAATATTGGTATAGGTTTGCTGTTCTATTTGCAGCTTTTCAATGCTGCTTTGCAGTTCTGCAATTTGAGATGTGATATCAAGCGGCTGATTTTCGGCTTGGCTATTGAGCCCCAAGCGCTTATCTAGGGTTAGGGGAGTATTGGCAAATACAGAAACCGACAGTGTATTAACTATAAGGAAACACAAGAATAAACACGCTAAACGTAACATAATACTTTGCTCAGGTTGGAGTATGGCCATGGTAGCAAATTTGCGTGATTATGCTCTACTTTTTTGATGACTTTGTTGGGTTTCAAATAAAGCCGTTGCCACAATAATGGTTCCGCCGATAAGGGTTCTTGTTGTGAGTTGCTCGTCTAAAATCAACAATGCGAGCACTGCACCATAAAACGGCTGTAAACACGACACTAACCCCACCGTTTTCGCGCTTAAAAAACGCAGTGCTGTAGTAAATAACGCATGAGGTAAGGCGGTGAAAACGATGCCAAGTAACAGAATCAATCCCCAAGTGGTTTGGCTAATGTGCTGGGCCGCAACATCTTGCCATGGACTCAATAGAATTAAGGTTATCAGTATTTGGTAAAACATAGCATGCGGACCGCTATATTGCGAAAATACTCGTTTATGAAGTAAATTTCTGCTGGTAAATAAAGCCGCTGAAATAATGCCAACGATAATGCCTAAGGTGGTGTCATTATTCAGATTAGCCTCAGGGATCAGCATTATTACTCCTGCTAATACCGCGATAGCGGATATCACATCGACAGGTTTTAGCTGAGTTTTATTGATTAATGGTTCGATTAATACCGTCATGACCGGATAAGTAAAAAAGCAATCATACCAATGGCGACAGATGACAACTGCATAGCCGCAAAATACGTTACCCAATGCAAACACACTAGAGTACCTAACGCTAAGGCCGCCCAATAATCTTGTTGGCGTTGTAACCTAAGTGGGCGTTTGGCCGCTTTGATAATTGCTGCGAGTACCATTGCGGCGATGATACAGCGCAAAAAGGTAATGTTAAGTGCGCTAAGGGGAATGAGTTTAGAAAATAAAGCCGTACCACCAAAGAGCAGTACGGCTAAATGTAACTCAACTAAGCCAGTGTGTGGTTTAGTTGGTGTCATGTTGATTATTGTTGTTTGAGTTTCGCGAACGGTTGCCCCATGCGAGTTGTTTCACCTGGTTCTACACCATCTGCAAATGTTTCAATAGCATCTTGGGCAAATAACATCACCACAGTACTGCCTAATTTAAAGCGACCCATTTCAGCGCCTTTTTCTAAGGTGACCGCTTCTGGACCCGTGGTTGGATAGTCCCAGCTAAATACTTGTTTACCACCTGGCGGCGTTACCGTGCCGGACCATATGGTTTCAATACTGGCAACTATGGTTGCACCAACCAGTACCATTGCAAGTGGACCTACTTCGGTTTCAAATATAGCCACAACACGTTCATTACGGGCAAACAGTCCTGGCACGTTTTGAGCGGTAAGTGGATTAACCGAGAATAAATCACCTGGCACGTAAGTCATTTTTGATAATGTACCTGTAATAGGCATATGCAGGCGATGGTAATCTTTTGGGGCCAAATAAATGGTGGCAAAATCACCACCATCAAAACGGGCTGCATCGGTCTTATTACCACCTAACAATGCTTCAGAGGTGTAACTATGGCCTTTAGCCTGAAAAATATTGCCCGCTTCAATTGGACCACATTGGCTTACCGCACCGTCAACAGGGTGCGCCATCATATTACTTTCTTGGCAGATAGGTCTTAGTTCAGGCTTTAATGCGCGGGTAAAAAATGCATTAAAAGTCTTATAGGCTTCGGGCTCAGGTTGCTGTGCTTCAGACATATCAATTTTGTACTGTTTGATAAACCATTTAATGACTGCCGTGGTGATAGCACCTGCTTCAGCTGCAGCAAACTTGCCCACTAAACGCGACAGAAAATGTTTTGGTAGCATGTATTGCAAAGCAATTTTAATTTAGTCCAATGTGTTTCCCTTTTCTCTAATCTGGTTGAACCATAAAATATTATTCTATTGAGTATTATTCATAAATAGCACGGAAGTGTCGTGCATGACGTTGCTCGTCTAAACTGGCAATAATACGTTGGTAATTACTAAAGCGGTCTTGGGTTATCTTTCCATCAGCTAAAGCCTGCTGTAAAGCACAACCTGGGTCGTCGCCATGTTTACAATCACGGAACTTACACGATCCTAAAAAGTCTCTAAACTCAACAAAACACCAGCCCACTCTTATGGCATCTAAATGCCATAAGGCAAATTCGCGAACACCGGGGGAATCGATTAAATCACCGCCGCTGACAAAGTGCAGTAATTTGGCCGTGGTCGTAGTGTGCTGTCCTAAACCTGAGTTGCCAGACACATCTCCGATCAATAGTTCAGCATCAGGCATTAATGCATTGATTAATGACGACTTGCCAACACCAGACTGACCAGCAAAAACACTGACGCTGTTATTGAGTAATTCTTTTAGGTCTTCAACGCCTTCACCTGTGTGACTACTGACGCGGAAAACTTGATAACCAATATTTTGGTAACGCGTTAAGGCTGTTTCAATTTCTTCACGATTAGTCTCATCCAATAAATCAATTTTATTCAAAATGATGATTGGTGTGATATCAGTATCTTCTGAAGCCACTAAGTATCGGTCAATAATTTGAGTGGTAAAGCTGGGCAATACCGATGACACAATTAAGATTTGATCGATGTTGGCGGCAATAATTTTTACGCCGTCGTATAAATCTGGTCGAGTTAAAGAAGATTTTCGAGGGTGAACGGCGATGACAATGCCACCGATACTGGAGCCAGATTGGACTTCTGTCGCTAGTCTGACCACCACTTTATCACCAGTAACTAAACTGGTTACTGCCCGGCGAATATTACACCGCGATACAGTACCGTCAGCCGTTTCGATGTCGGCATGCTGACCAAAGCGCGAAATAACCACTCCAGCTTGCTCAGGGCCTAAGAGGTTATCCTGTAACTCAGCTTGTTGAGTGTCATCGTCACCGCGCTTTAATCGCTTGGTTTGATTCGCTCGCATTCGGCGTAATTGGCCTTGGCTTAGGGGTTTCTTTTTACTCACTGGCTTATCTTCATTAAATAGGTGTTTTTTTGTGTGTCAAAAAAACAGTATGATACACACTCTTTTATAAAAATGCCTGAATTTAGGCGACAGATAACATAAGGCGGCATAAATGGCTGTTGATGCGAATAATCTAATTTGGGTTGATTTGGAAATGACAGGCTTAGAACCAGATGTCGATCGAGTCATTGAAATTGCAACCTTAGTGACCGATCAAGAACTCAATATCATTGCTCAAGGCCCTGTTCTAGCCATTTATCAGACCGATGAAGTACTAGCAGGCATGGATGATTGGAACCAAAAACATCACGGAGAGTCTGGATTAGTTGACCGTGTGCGTGCCAGTAAATGTTCTGAACAAGATGCGATAGCACAAACGATTGATTTTTTAGCTCAGTACGTGCCTAAAGGCGCATCGCCAATGTGCGGTAATAGTATTGGTCAAGATCGTCGCTTTTTGAATAAGTACATGTTGGAACTTGAAGAGTTCTTTCATTATCGCAATATTGATGTCAGCACAGTTAAAGAATTGGTTCGTCGTTGGAGTCCTGAAACAATGAATGGCTTCAGCAAGAAAAATACTCACCAAGCATTAGAAGATATTAAGGAATCTATTGCTGAAATGCAGTTTTATCGCAAAGAAGTATTTAAAATTTAACCAATCGAACAATTTTTTTTAAAAAGGGGGTTGCAGCATAGTAAAATTTACCTATAATGCGGCCTCAACTTTCTACAGAGCGCCAAACTCTGAGTCATAGAAAGTTGTAATGAAATTTGAAAGTATGCGACATTAGCTCAGTTGGCATAGGTTGAAAGACGATACCTTGTTGATTGTTACAATGAAGCAACCAGTAC
>NZ_PJAP01000548.1:0-5248 GCF_002836795.1 Shewanella sp. 11B5
ATTTAGCGCAAGGCCTTTTTTAAGGTTATTTGTTATTTCTGGCTTGTTTGCGGATAATTTAGCCTGACCAGCTAGTTTTTAAGCATTATACTGTCACAAACCATGAATCTATAAGGATTGTTATGTCGACTAATATAAGAACTTACCAAGGAATTCACCCTAATTTAGCTGATAACGTCTATGTTGACGAGTCTGCGGTGCTGGTTGGTGACATTAAATTAGACCATGACGCGAGTGTTTGGCCATTAGTTGCTGCGCGCGGTGACGTAAATAAGATACGTATAGGTAAACGCAGTAACGTGCAGGACGGCAGCATATTACATGTAAGCCGTAAGTCTTCGGCAAATCCTGATGGGCATCCATTGATTATTGGTGATGATGTCACTATTGGTCACAAAGCAATGCTCCATGGCTGCAAGATTGGTCATCGCGTACTTATCGGTATGGGAGCGATTTTACTTGATGGTGCAATAGTAGAAGACGATGTCATCGTGGGAGCGGGTTCATTAGTCCCACCCAATAAGGTTTTGCAGAGTGGTTATTTATATGTTGGCAGTCCATGTAAACAAGTAAGGCCATTAACTGAAGCCGAACGTACATTTTTACCACAGTCAGCGGATAATTATGTCCGTTTAAAAAATGAATATTTAGTCGACTTACAACAGTAGAGTTGATTCATATAAACGATATAGGCCAATATGATGTTGGTCTATTTTACTTAGCGCCTGTCATAACAAATCATCTCACACAATTCTTTAGGGCATTCGTTGCTAAACTCACATGGATTTATATGATAGAGAGTCAATTTCGGATGTTGTATTATTTTGTCACTATATAAACATATGCACACAATCTGAGTTAGTCTACATTTCATTAATGTTATCGTTTGAGTAGAGGTACGACTATCAACATGTTTAATGCGAAACAGTATTATCGATTTTCTACCAAGGATGATTACAGTGCACACTAAAAGTAGCATTAACAATAAACACATTGCCTATTTCGACTTTAAGAGTCACTTACTACTACTTGCTGTGCCTTTATTGTTGTTCTTTTTTATCTTCACATTCGCCATATCTGATAGTTCTACATCCTATCTGTATCTAATACTTATTTGTTGCGTTTATGCTTTGAGCTATGGCATCACTTATTACATGCACAAACAAAATATTCTGCGTCTTTGGCAACATTTAGAACAAGTGATCCATATTAACGATACGACTTTTGAGCTAGTTAATTTATCTAGCCAATATGATTCTGAAAAGGCTTTTTTAGACGCTTTATTACAAAAAGCAGTAAGTGCTATAGAAGATGCTGAAATGGGCAGTATTATTTTGGTCGATAAAAAAACTAAAAGATTACAGTTTGAATCAGTTGTGGGCTTAGACATTGAAGCACTTCGAAAAATAAATTTTACTCTTGAGGAGACTTTTCAATTCAGAAAGACTCATGGCCGTTGTGATAAAGCTGTTGTTATTAACAATATGAAAAACATCAATGCTAAAAGTACCCTCACTAACGATGACCAACATGCACTTTTACATGCGTCAATAAAACCCATTTGCTCCACCTTGTCTAGCCCTATCCGTATTGACGGAGAGCTTTACGGAATGATGAATTTAGACAGTAGCAAGATGGAAGCCTTTGGTGACTATGATATAAATCTGGTTAATATTCTTACATCAGAAGCCGCAAACGCGATTTCACTGTACCAAAAGTCTAAAAAAATTGAGATTTTGGCTGATTATGACGGCTTAACCGAGCTGTATAATCGCAAAAAATTTGATGCAACGATTCTGCAATGGCAACATCACCCAGAGTTAGCAAGCTATATCATTATTTTGGATATGGATAACTTAAAGCCGCTAAATGATCAGCACGGACATCAGGCCGGGGACGATGCATTAAAGGCCTTTGCACAATCACTAAAATCAATGTGGCATCCTCATTTTTTAGTCGCGAGATATGGCGGTGATGAATTTATTGCATTATGCCGTGGCCCCATCGATGTCTTAGAGCAGCAAGTAATACAATTGCAGCATGACCTAGCGCTGTTAAGCCCTGCAATTCATTTTAGCTACGGATTTGCCCAGTATGATCAAGATTGGGCTAACGCGTTTAAACAGGCAGATAATAATATGTATAGCCAAAAGCGACTGAAGAAACAACTGAATCAGCCTTAAGCTAGTATAATGTCACCACTGTCATTAAAAGCTTCTTGTTCGATCAATGCTTCTGCTTGGTCTTCAAGATCAAAACGACATTGCTCAAATAAGCACACGGCATTACTTCCACTGACAACTTGCTTGTCGCAAAGCTCACTGATGACCGAGAAACTGGCATAACAGTTGATATTTACGCCTTGTTGCTGAGCAATAAACTTCACTTGATTGGTTTCGGGATAGACTTGATCGGTAAATATCACGCTTTGATTCATTAATCTATTGCCTCTTGCGCTAATGATTCACGCAGTTTTCGCATAACCGACCCCGTATCAGGAGTAATCCCACGCCATAAACTAAAGCTTTTAGCCGCTTGACCAACCAACATACCTAAGCCATCAGCAGTTTTACGCGCATTTTGCGCTTGAGCCCATTGATTAAAAACTGTGGTTTGTTGACTATAAGTCATGTCGTAACAATCTGTGGTTTCATCGACGATAACGCTAGGCAAGGCAATTAATTGTCCAGATAGACCAGCTGAAGTTGAGTTAATAACTAAATCAAATGGCGATATTAGATCTTCAATGGGTTTAGCAAAAAAGTTACCGTACTCATTGAATAAGGTTTGAAGTTGCTCTGCTTTTTCGTGAGTCCGATTACAGATAATCAACTGAGCCACATTGTGCTGTAATATAGGTAAAATACAGCCTCTTGCCGCGCCACCAGCACCCACCAATAACACTCGCTTACCTTTTAGCGAACCAAACAGCATTTCAAGGTCATTCACCAAGCCAACACCATCGGTATTGTCACCGCCAATTTTACCGTCGGGTAAATTAAACAGGGTATTTACTGAACCAGCGAGTTTAGCCATTTCACTGAGTTCGTCACACATGGAAAATGCTTGTTCTTTAAAAGGTGCTGTAACATTGGCGCCTTTACCACCATCGGCAAAAAATGCCGCTAACGAAGAGTCAAATTGATCGACAGGTGCGAGAATAGCTTCATAGCTTAAGTCTTGCTGAGTTTGCTTGGCAAACTCAGTATGTATAAATGGTGACTTACTTTGCGCTATCGGATTCCCAAATACAGCATATTTATCTGTCATTCGCTTTGTCTCTTCATTAACGATTTAGGAAAACATCCCACGTAAAGAGTGAGATGTTATCGGCTATATGCTTCAGGCATTGCTGTTTTTTGTAAATAGCGATCACGGAGCTTGTCTTGACGACTGTCAGTGCTTTGCTCCTCTCCTGCAATCCACATCTTTTGTACTTTACTACTGAACTCGAAAGGATCACCGCTCCATAACACTAAATCTGCTGGCTTACCGACCGCAATACGCCCGGAGTCTAAATGGAAAATATCAGCCACATTTGCCGTCACAGAAGCCAGAGCATCTTCATAGTTCATCCCGTTAGCAACCGCATTACCGGCACTAAAACGGAGTGCGTAAATACCATGGCTATCACCAGGTAAAGCAATGGCTACTTTGACACCCGCTTTTGCTAGTTTACCTGCATTTTCGAGTGAATTATGCAACGAATCAAAACTTTCTGGTAAGTTACGCATGCTATCAATAACCACAGGGATATTTGCTTGCGCGAGCTTATCCGCCACTAATACGGCATCAGCTGCATTGACCAAAACAAGGTCTATGCTCAAGTCTTGTTTAAGCTTAATTAAATGCAAAATATCACTGGCACGGTCTACTGCGATAATTAATGGTTTTTCACCCGCGAGTACCGCGTTAATAATATCATCTTCACGACTTGGTACATCACTATCATCGTCAGCTGTTTTTTTCGCTTTACTCTTTTTGGCTTGCGCTTTTTTAGCATCCTCAAGTTTATGGATCAATTGCTGCATTCCTGCAGCACGCGAGCCTTCTTCTGTCGCACCTAATGCAACCACTAATCCGGTGTTAGCGGCCAGTATACTGTCCCAATCACCACTTAAATCTACAGTAAATGTTTGTCCTGCAAAAATGCCTTCGCCACCGCCAGATGACACTACATTACGAGTTATTCCGCCTTTGCGAGCAAATGGCACCGTAGACGCCTTGGGGTTGTAAGCTAAACTAGGATCAAAAATGACATCAGCTTCTTTTTCGTAAGCATCACGTGAAGAGGCTACCGCACCGATTTCTACTAACCCTAAATCATTCATACTCGCGATAAAGCCTGGAGTTAATATTGCCCCTTTAGCATCTATCACGGTATCGGCTGTCGGTGATGCCGGATTAATGGCTACAATAGTGCCGTCTTCAATCACAACTGTGGCATCGGTTAATACGCCTTGTTCTGTGGCGGTATGCACTGTGGCATGGATAATTGCTACGTTTTCAGCTTGAACTACACCGCAACTTAACGCAAAGCTGATAGATAAACTCAAGGCAAGTACTGATTTATTAAATAGTGTCATTGTCTTGCTCCTTATTGTTGACCTAACATAAAGTCACTTTGTGCCTGGTAGGCAGGATCTTGGCGGTCATACACTTTTGCACCATCAATAAATACCTGTTCAGCTTGGGCGTATACGCTAAACGGGTTGGTATTCCATACAACCACATCTGCATTTTTACCCTTTTCGAGTGAACCGGTCTTATCGCTAATACCCAATGATTTTGCCGCATTAGCAGTAATCCAACCAATTACGTGCTCAGCTTTTAAGTCAAAGCCGTTCACATTCGCGTTATTCATGATTTTTGCCGTTTCTTGATTAAGGCGCTGAATGGTTACGCCAGAGTCTGAATGTACGACAGCACAAGAGTTTTTAACCGCATCGACCATGGCAACATTTTCAAGCACCATGTCATAAGCTTCTAATTTAAAGCCCCACCAATCTGGCCACATAGCTGCACAGTTACCATTTTCAGCCAATAAATCGGCAATTTTGTATGCTTCAACAGCATGATGGAATGTGCCAGCGTGATAACCGAACTCTTTACCTAGGTCGATCATCATCGCCATTTCTTCAGCTTTGTAACAATGGTTATGAATTAAAATATCACCTTCAAGCACACCTTTAAGCGTGTCTTTCATTAAGTCGCGCTTAGGTGCTACAGGGTTCTTACCTGCGGCGTA